>JAHEDA010000076.1 GCA_024641445.1 Gammaproteobacteria bacterium | reverse complement strand
AGCAGGTCCTGATAGTTATCTACACGTATCAACAGCACCGAGAGCAGGTTGCCATACCGGCGGCTGCGTGCAACCTGGGGCTCCAGGGCGTGCAGCAGACCGCGCTTGTTCATCATGCCGGTGATGTCGTCGCTAAGGGTAAGGTCGCGCACCTTCTGGCGCAGGTCATCACGCTCGCGCACCAGGCGGCGCAGGGTAGAGATATCCATGATGTATTGCATACGGCCAGAGTCGATCTTCTGTGACGATACGGCCAGGACGACGCTTTCATCTGCGGAGTGGAAGATGGCCTCGTTCTGAAACAGGGTCCGCAGTAACGGGTCCACCGTGGACTCGGACTTACCCAGAACGCTGCCTTCGTCGAGGTCGAGGGTGGAGAGCAGAATGGGGTTTACCCAGGTGACGGTGCCCTGGGCATCGAGCATCATCATCCCGATGGGGCAGGCCGTGAGTAAATTACGTAACTGCGTGGCATCCAGCTTATCAAGCATCTCTTAACACACCCTGTTTTTGTTCGGTAAGGTTTGATTCACCCGGCCCTGCCCTTGGCAGAAATCCAAGCCCTTGAATCTACTAGATTCTCGCCTGCGCGGGAATCACGGCGGTTAAATTAATCAATGGGCCCCTCGGTTCCGCCGCCTGAGCCTGTATCGGCGGGGCGGGGGAAAAACTGTATAGGAAAGCCAAAACCCGACGCAATCCCGTATTTTGGCCCGGTCTCGTGGCGTAAAGGTAAACTTCTGTCGCGACAGGGTCATTTTCAGGCGCTTAACTGAAGAAACCCTTCAATTTGCCGATATGCTGTATGTCTATGAGTCGAAACAAAAACATCCCTGGGGGCAGCGAGCTAAAGGGCGACCTTGTTGGTGTGCGCGATCGCTTTTTGGCCCTCAACGAGGCGCGCCTTGAGCGAGTCCGGGGTGACCTGCGTTCACGTCACCGCGAGTTTTTAGAGCTCCTACCCCTGATCTACCACCTCAATCACCCCTCACTACCTGGCTATGTCTCCAAGACCGTGGCCTGTGGGGTGCCCGATTATAGCCCCAATACGGCCGCCATGACCTTTGCTAAGCGCATGGCACGCGGCTTCGAGTACGAAAAGCGCGCCTACCGTAAGTTTGATATCCAGGCGATCTACCTTATGGGCAGTACCGGCACCATCGGCTATTCCCCCAGCGAGAGCGACTTTGATATCTGGATCATCTACGACAACTCCCTTGACGATGCCGAGGTCGAGGCCCTGCGCCACAAGACCAAGGAGATCGAGAACTGGGCCGCATCGCTCAAGGTCGAGGCCAGCATTTTTCTGGTCGATCCGGAGCGGTTTAAACAGGGGCAGCATGGTCAATTAAGCCATGAGAGCAGCGGTAGCGCCCAGCACTACTTATTGTTGGAGGAGTTTTATCGCACCGGCGTGTTGCTGGCGGGGCGCTATCCCGCCTGGTGGCTGGTCAATCCGGACGATGAGGCCAATTACGACCTCGCCGTGCAGGAGCTGGCTAACGAACGCCGTATCCTCCCCGGCGAGTACATTGACCTGGGCAGCCCACAGCGGATACAGGCCGATGAATTCTACGGCGCCACACTATGGCTCCTATATAAAGGTATCAGTGCCCCGTACAAATCCGTACTCAAGCTCCTGTTGATGGAGGCCTACGCCAGCGAGTACCCCGACTTCGAGATGTTGAGCCAGCAATTCAAGCGCATGATCTTTCGCGGCGTGACCGACATCAACCAGCTCGACCCCTACCTCATGCTGTTCCGCCGGGTAGAGGCCCATCTGCAACAACGCGAGGAGGCCGATCGCATCGAACTGGCGCGGCGCAGTTTTTATATCAAGGTCAATGAGAAACTCACCGACACTACTCAACGCAGCGGTCAGGACAGTTGGCGCCGCGACCTGATGACGCAGGTAGTCCGGGGCGACTGGAACTGGCAAAACGAATTGCTGCAAGAGATCGACAATCGTGCGTCCTGGAAGCTACCGCGAGTAACCAAGGAACGCCGCATCCTCATTGCCGAGCTGACGCATAGCTACCGCTTTCTATCCGACTTTGCCCGCAATCAGGCCAGCGTCAATCTGATCAATCAGGCCGACCTGAATATATTGGGCCGTAAACTCTACGCCGCCTTTGAACGCAAGGCCGGCAAGATCGAGATCATCTATCGCGGCATCACCGACGATATGCACGAGTCACACGTCAGCATTCACCGTCTGGTGGGTGAGGACGGTAATGAATTCTGGATGGCCTTCAGTGGCATGGTGAACGAGCGCGACCTGCTCATTACCCCACCACTCAAGCGCGCCTACAGCGTCATCGAATTACTGGCCTGGTGTCACTTCAACAAGATCATCGGCACCAATACCCTGCTGGCCCTGTTTGGCCGTGGCAGCGCCCTCACTGAACGCGAACTACGCGCCATCCTCAAGCAACTGGATAAACTGTTTCCCGATGCGGCAATCGAGGATGCCACGATTTATGACATGCGGCAGACGCCACGACTGGTCAATGTCGCCACCTTCGTCAATGTCGGGCTCGACCCGTTTGCCTCGCATACCCGGCGGGGAAATGCCCTGACCTCGACCCGCACCGACGCCCTGAAGTTCGGGGGTCTGTTTGCCAACCTTGCGCTGAGTATCGACCAGGTATGCGTAAACAGCTGGAACGAGATCATCACTTATCGTTACGTCGGCGTGTCCGGCCTGCTGCACTTTATCAGCGAGTATTTTTCTGCCTCACCGCCCTCGCGCGGTCGCCGCCCGCCACGCATCAACGCCACCAGTTTTTCGGGGTTTCACAGTACCTCGATCGCCAATCGCATCGAAGAGCTGCTAGAAGACATCATTACCCACTTCTACAATCAGACCGATCCGGAGTCACTCCGCTACATTGTGGGCATCGAAAAAGATTACTACATACTCAGCATGATGAGTGACTCGCTCCAGTATGAAAAAATGCAGGATATTGAAGAGCTGCAATATTACCTCTCCCTCACCACCCGCAGCTTCAAGCAGGTGGTATTCGACAAGCAGACCCTGACCGAGACCATCCTGCCGCACATTTACGCGCGGAATAAACTGGGCATGGTGCAATGCTTTTATCAGTTACAGCCCAATCTGGTGTCGGTATTCATCCTGGACGAACGCGGCTCACTCTTTACACAGACACGCGAGTACAATGACCCGCTTAGTCTGGTCAGAAACTACCAGCACTTTTTCGAGGCCACGCGCCAACGCATGCAGTTTTTCAACCAGGGGACGAATCACGACGCCAGCGTGCAGAATATCCTGTTTTACAAGGTTGACCGCACCTACAGTGGTGACTGGAGTATTGAACAGCACGACCTGAACCGTTTCATCAAGCCGTCAACCACTATCAACATCCAGGTGCTGGTCGATCGCAAAGGCAACGAGGATGTCTACACCATCTATTGCGAAGAGCGCGAGTTCAGTACGCTGGAATTTGGTACGCGCATCTTCAATGCGGTGGCCCGCCATATCCTGTTGCGACGCAGCAGTGGTGAACAGTATCCGATCTACATCACCGACATCGACCTCTCCCGCGCCATGGCCAACGAGGGCCGCCAGGACCTCCAGACCATTGACTATCTCAAGCAAAAAAAGGGTATCGAGGACCGACTCGCCAAGGCCCTGCAGGAACGCACCTGATATTTCCGCTAATCGAGGGGTGAGCCGCTGCGCGGCGTGATAGTATTTAGCCCTGCCAATTATCGCGACAGCGACCATGACCACTCCGAATTCCGCAGCTCCACTTGCCTTGCACTACGCCGGCTTCTGGCGTCGGCTCGTCGCAGGCATGCTGGATCTCCTGTTACTCATCACGCTCACCGCGCCACCGCTCTATCTGATTTACGGCCACGACTACTTTTTCTGGGCCGTACACTATATAGATGTCTTCACCGCCTACGGTGTCTGGGATGTGCTGTTGACCAAGGTCCTGGCCCTGCTGGCAATCCTCTATTGCTGGACACACGGGGGCGCCACCCCCGGCAAGCTGCTCATGCACTGTATCGTCGTCGATGCCACGACCCTGCAACCCCTGCGCTATCGGCGTGCGGCGCTACGACTGGCGGCTTATGTCGTCTCGGCCTTACCCTTTTACCTCGGCTTTTTCTGGATTGGCTGGGACAAGCGCAAGCAGGGCCTTCATGACCGAATCGCCAACACCGTGGTGCTGGTGCGCCCCGCCGACTACAGTACCCGCACACTGGAACAACTCATGGAGGCAACACGATGAACGTCTTCACCGAGGAGCTACGCAGTAGTGTCACCACCGGGCTGGAACTCGCCTGCAATACCTGGCTGGCCATGGACCCACAGACCCTCGCTGGCATGTCGCGGCTGGAGGGCAAGGTCATCGCGGTGGAGGTGCGCGGCCTGAATCTCAATCTCTTCATGCTGCCCGGCACTGGCGGACTGCAAATCCTGCATCACTATGCCGGGGCCGCCGACACCACCCTCAGTGGCGCACCGTTTTCCCTGCTGCGACTGGTAACCGGCAACAGCCGCCAGGTCCTCTTTAGTGGTGATGTGGTCATCCGGGGTGACGTGGACACGGGTCAGCACTTCAAACGCCTGCTGGAAAATATGGACATCGACTGGGAGGAACACCTCTCACGCCTCACCGGTGATGTGGTGGCCTATCGCATCGGCAATGGTCTGCGTCAACTGCGCGCCTGGGTGGGTGAGACCCGCGACCAGGTAGCGCAGAACGTGGCCGAATACGCCCAGCATGAGGCGCGGACCATCCCCTTACCCGCCGAGGCCGAGGCGCTTTACACCGACATCGATACCCTGCGCGATGATACCGCCCGCCTGGAGGCGCGCTTGCAGCGCCTGCAACAACAGGCCAAGACCACGGCCTGACAACCCGGTTTTATCCCGCTATAAAACCACTAATTTGTGCCGCGTGAATCTCGGTGTAAGCACATGCATTTCATGTCTTGATCGAGTATCCTTGAACGCCCTCGCCACCACCACATGCAACCGCACGGATGTGCCATGGCAGATATACCAGATTTTTCAGAAGTCGAACTCAAACTCATACGCGCCACGCTGAAAGAGCGTTATGGCCGTGACATACCCATTGAACCTGCCGATGCCGAGTTGCGCGTAGACCCCGCCGACCGCGAGCTGACCCTGTGCCCGATTGTTTACTGGCAGGTTGAGAAATGCAGTTTCATCCTTGCGCGCGTGAGCAAAAATCACTTCGTCGGCGAGTTCTTTTACCGCGTGCATCAGCACTACGGCCCAACCAAGCGCAAGTTCGATGACATCCTCGACTGCCTTGTTGCCCTGCTGAAGGTACAAGAGGAACACGAGGCCAACCTGAAGGACGAGGCCGCGGCGGCGAGAGATCAATAAACCAATTTATCCCGTTTGAAATCCACTATCAAAAATCAACACTGAACCCATCAGGAGAGAGTAAATGGCAACAGCAAAGAAGAAGGCCGCCAAAAAGAAGGTAGCGAAGAAGACCGTCGGCAAGAAAAAGGCCGTCGCTAAGAAGAAGCCAGTAGCCAAGAAAAAACCCACGGCGAAAAAGACCAGCAAGCCCAAGACCCCACCCATGAATGCCTTCTACGCCCAGTCCGGTGGCGTAACCGCCGTCATCAATGCCTCGGCCTGTGGTGTACTCGAGACCGCCCGCAAGATGGGCAACAAGATTGGCAAGGTCTACGCCGGCCGTAACGGCATCATCGGTGCACTCACCGAAGACCTTATCGACACCAGCAAGGAATCCACCTCATCCATCGCGGCGCTGCGTCACACCCCATCGGGTGCATTCGGTTCCTGCCGCTTCAAGCTCAAGTCACTGGAACAGAATCGCCGTGAATACGAGCGCCTGATCGAGGTCTTCAAAGCCTATAACATCGGTTACTTCTTCTACAACGGTGGTGGTGACTCCGCCGACACCTGCTTGAAGGTATCGCAACTGGCGCAGACCATGGGCTATCCCATCAAGGCCATCCACGTACCCAAGACCGTGGATAACGACCTGCCGATCACCGACAACTGCCCCGGCTTCGGCTCCGTCGCCAAATACATCGCCGTATCAACTCGCGAAGCCAGTTTCGACGTTGCCTCCATGGCCAAGACCTCGACCAAGGTCTTCATCCTCGAAGTTATGGGTCGTCACGCGGGTTGGATCGCCGCCGCCGGTGGCATGGCCTCCGACAGCGAGACCGAAATTCCTGTGGTAATCCTCTTCCCCGAGATCACCTTCGACAAGGCCAAGTTCCTGAAAAAGGTGGAT
This sequence comes from Gammaproteobacteria bacterium, assembly GCA_024641445.1. Taxonomy (GTDB): domain Bacteria; phylum Pseudomonadota; class Gammaproteobacteria; order UBA6429; family Thiohalophilaceae; genus JAHEDA01. The sequence continues at coordinate 3,252 of JAHEDA010000076.1, read as the reverse complement.
GAGTGCGTGAAGAAGTTTGGCTACTGCACCGTTGTGGTATCTGAAGGTGTGAAGGGCCCGGATGGCAAGTTCCTCGCCGACCAGGGTCTGAAAGACGCCTTCGGTCACGCCCAGCTAGGTGGTGTCGCGCCGGTCGTCGCCAGCATCATTCGTGAAGGCCTCGGTCTGAAATTCCATTGGGGTGTCGCCGACTACCTGCAACGCGCCGCACGCCACATCGCCTCCAAGACCGACGTCGATATGGCCTACGCCATGGGTAAGGCCGCGGTGGAGTATGCCGTCAAGGGTCACAACTCCGTGATGCCAACGGTTGATCGCATCTCCAACAAGCCCTTCAAGTGGAAGGTCGGCATGGCCCCGCTGGACAAGGTCGCCAACGTCGAGAAGATGATGCCGAAAGACTTCATCACCACCGACGGTTTTGGCATCACCCAGAAGTGCCGCGATTACCTGGCGCCGCTCATCAGTGGTGAGAGCTATCCGCCCTACAAGAACGGCCTGCCCCGCTATGTACGCCTGAAGAACCAGGGCATGCCGAAGAAGCTGCCGAAGTTCGAGCTGAAGTAAACGGCCATATCCTCACCGGTTGCCGCAATCCGCAACCGGTGAGTTTTATGTTTATTACTAGTGCGAGATGCATCGCGTCACGGCAGACTTTCTTAATCCCTCGCCACTCGCAACCCGCTACTCTCCACCAGGATTTATCCATGACCATCAACCGCGCCCGTGAACTCCTGCTCGTACAAGTCCATCTCGCCGGAGGCTACAACCGCAACGGTGCCAAGATGATCCTGATCGACGTGCAACGCGAACACGGTCAGGCAGGTATCGATCAACTCATCCGTGAACTCGATCTTGAATCCGTGTTTGGCTTTAAACCAGGCGAACCTGTTAGTTACTAACATTCTTGCCTCTGATAGGGCATGCAAAGAAGACCCCCAATCATGATCAACAACGGCTCCACCCACACAGACCTCGACGACAAAGATCGCTTCCTGAAACTGCTAATCTCCAGCCTGGAACAGAATACGTTTGTCAAACTGGTCCTCGGTAAATACCGTGGCCAGGAAACGGGCTTGATGCGCATTCTTGTTAGAAGGCTGACGGTGAAAGAGCAGGAGTGCCTGTCCCTGGTATATATCTACAAGACCAAAGAGGTCACCAAAAATGCCGCCGTGACTGATGGTATTGAGACCATTACTGGACTGCTGGGTAACCCGTTCCTGAGCGCCAACCTGTTTACCTTAACGGAAGATGTGCAGCTGGTATTTAGCAAGAAGGGTAAAGGCAGCTGGAGCCGCAGTGAACCGACCTGCAATGCCTTGCCATCTGAACTGCACGACCGCACCAAGGCACGCCTGCTAGACCCTGCCAGCTCATTTCTACAGACGCTGGGGGTCACCGATGAAAAACATCGCATCATCCCCTCCATGGCGCGCAAATGGAAACAGATCAACAAGTTTTTGGAGATATTCCAGCACGCCTTTTTGTCGTCCCGTCTTGCACAGGCAAACGAAGTCCACGTGGTGGACTTTGGCTCGGGCAAGGCCTATCTCACCTTTGCCATTCACGACCTCCTGCGTCACATGCAGCAGGTCAGGCCACACGTCACCGGGATTGAATTGCGTGACGAGCTCGTGCGTTTTTGCAATGCGGCGAGCACATCACTTGCGCTGGAGGGGTTGCAGTTTTACCAGGGCGATGTAAACAGCTATGCACCGGATAAAATTGACATCATGGTGGCGCTGCATGCCTGTGATACGGCTACCGACCAGGCCATTTACCTGGGCATCCGCACCAATGCGGAAATCATCATGTGCGCGCCCTGTTGCCACAAGCAAATACGCCAACAGATGCATAGCCCGACGGTGATGCAACCCATGCTCCAGTTTGGTGTCCACCTGGGGCAGGAGGCGGAGATGGTCACCGACACCCTGCGTGCACTCCTGCTTGAGGCGAACGGCTACACCACCCAACTACTTGAATTTGTCTCGCTCGAACACACGAGCAAGAACAAAATGCTCCTGGCCGTCAAGCACAACACCCCGTTCGACCGTACTGGGCTTCTGGCACAGATCGAAAATATCAAAAAATTCTACGGCATCCGTGAACAGTGCCTGGAAGCATTGTTAAACACGCGCGGATAGACGTTGCCAAAAGCGTCTAGCACACTCAAACTACAAAACCAGACGAGAAAACCTGTAGCACCTCAGACCAATTGCTCCAGTGGGCTACGGACACCCTGTGCCCCTTTCTTCATCACATGGGTATAGATCTGGGTAGTTTTAACGTCTTTATGCCCTAGCAGCTCCTGTATAGTGCGTATGTCATAACCACTTTCCAGTAAGTGAGTTGCGAAGCAATGTCGCAAGGTATGACAGCTCACCGGCTTGAAAAAACCTGCCTTTCTTGCCGCCTGCTTCATAGCCCTTTGCAGATTTTTTTCGTATAAATAGTGCCGCCGAATCACCCTATCGCGCGGGTCCAATGATCGGTTTCCCGACGGAAAGACATATTGCCAACCCCATTCCTTGTTTGCATTGGGGTATTTTTTCGCCAATGCATAAGGCAGATAGACCAGGCCGAAACCCTCCCGCAAGTCATGCTCATGTAAACTTCTGGCATGCTGAAGCTGCTCTTTCAATTTGCTGGTCAAGCGATCAGGCAGTACTGTTACACGATCCTTGTTACCCTTCCCGGCACGAATAATTATTTGCTTGTATTCAAAATTGATGTCTTTCACGCGTAGGCGGAGGCACTCCATCAGACGCATTCCAGTGCCATAAAGCATTTCAGCCATAAGCAGATTGACACCAGACATCATTGAAAGGAGCTGGGCAACCTCCGTGGGGGTAAGTACGACGGGTAAACGTTGTGGACGCTTGGCACGTACAACATCATCAAGCCATGCAAGTTCCTGCCCCAGTACAATTTGGTACAAAAACAGTAAGGCACTTAACGCTTGATTTTGGGTAGAGGCTGAGACATTCTTCTGGATAGCTAGGTGGGTGAGGAACTCGGTAATCTCCTTCTCTGCCATGGAGTCTGGATGCCGTTTGTTATGGAAAAGGATAAAACGCCTTATCCACTGAACGTAGGCATCTTCGGTACGGATACTGTAATGACGGACATGTATCGCCTCGCGAACCCGGTCCAAAAGACGGGGTGATGACATGATAGCCTCCTTGCTACTTTTACCTAATCCGTTGAGGCTGTAGAAAACCCTAAAAAATGGCGTAACACTTTGATAAA
>JAHEDA010000075.1 GCA_024641445.1 Gammaproteobacteria bacterium | reverse complement strand
CTGTTCAAGATCATCAGTGAGACGGGTGTGGCGGCGGGTGTACGCAGAATTGAGGCGGTCTCAGGACAGCGTGCGCTCGAGTGGGTCAACCGCAGCGAAGGTCGTCTGCAGCAGATTGCCAGTATGTTGAAGGGTAGTCGTGAAGATGCGGATGATCGGGTGCGCCAGTTACTTGAACGTAACAAGCTCCTGGAAAAGGAGCTCGAGCAGGTCAAGGGCAAGCTTGCCAGTAGTCAGGGCAGCGATTTGCTGGGGCAGGCGCAAGATATCAAGGGCATCAAGATTTTAGCGGCGAAACTTGAAGGGGCGGATAGCAAGACCCTGCGCGACACCCTCGATCAGCTAAAAAACAAACTGGGTTCATCCGCGGTCGTCCTTGCGACGGTAAACGATGGCAAGGTTAGCCTGGTGGCGGGTGTCAGCAAGGATGCGACCAGCCGCATCAAGGCCGGTGAGCTCGTCAATGTGGTAGCTGAGCAGGTGGGTGGCAAGGGTGGTGGGCGCCCCGATATGGCCCAGGCGGGTGGTACACAACCGGAAAATCTGCAAGCAGCACTGGCATCGGTTATTGGCTGGGTGACTGAGAAGCTGGCCTGATGTCCCGGCTCTTCCTTTATCATGAAAACTGGTGTTTAATCGCGCCCTTTGAAATTTTAGGTCAGTAGTGTCATGGCTTTGATCGTCCAGAAATATGGTGGTACCTCGGTCGGCAGCCCCGAGCGCATCATGAATGTCGCCCGCAAGGTTATGGCGACCAAGCAGGCCGGGAATGATGTGATCGTGGTGGTCTCCGCCATGAGTGGGGAGACGAATCGCCTGATCGAGCTGTCCAAGCAGATCGACCCGAATCCGGATCTGCGTGAATACGATGTCTTGGTCGCCACCGGTGAGCAGGTAACCATCGCATTGTTGAGTATGGCACTCAATAAATTGGGTTGCCCGGCTCGGTCCTATACGGGGGCACAGGTGCGCATCCTGACCGACAGCACCTATTCCAAGGCGCGCATCCTGGATATCGATGAGGCCAATGTTCGCGCCGACTTACAGGCAGGGCGGGTGGTGGTAGTGGCGGGATTCCAAGGTAGTGACGAGCAAGGCAATATCACTACACTCGGCCGTGGTGGTTCGGATACCACCGGTGTGGCGCTGGCGGCGGCGCTCAAGGCCGATGAATGCCAGATCTATACTGATGTCGATGGTGTCTATACCACCGACCCGCGTGTTGTTCCGAATGCGCGGCGCCTGGATCGCATTACCTTCGAGGAGATGCTGGAGATGGCCAGCCTCGGTTCCAAGGTCTTGCAGATACGCTCGGTGGAATTTGCAGGCAAATACAGTGTCAAATTGCGTGTGTTGTCATCTTTCGAAGAGGGGCCTGGCACGTTGATTACCTATGAGGAACAGAATATGGAACAGCCATTAATTTCTGGTATTGCCTTCAATCGTGACGAGGCCAAGATCACCATGCTGGGTGTTCCTGATCAACCCGGTGTGGCTTACAAGATTTTGGGACCCGTCGGGGATGCCAATATCGAAATTGATATGATCATCCAGAATGTGGGTGCCGATGCGACCACTGACTTTACCTTTACCGTGCATCGAAATGATCACCAGAAGGCGCTGAAGATCCTGGATAAAGTAGCCAAAGAACTGGGGGCACGCGAACTCAATGGGGACGCTAACATCGTCAAGGTGTCCCTAGTGGGTGTGGGGATGCGCTCCCACGCCGGGGTGGCCAGTACCATGTTCAAGACGCTTGCCAGGGAGGGTATCAACATCCGTATGATCTCTACCTCTGAGATCAAGATTTCGGTTGTCGTGGATGAGAAATATCTTGAACTCGCTGTACGTGCCCTGCATGATGCCTTTGGTCTGGATAAGGCCCCTGCCGCGTAAGTACGACACATTTTTTAACTAAAGTTTCAAGTGGCAGTGTCGATACCACGGGGAGCTAAAATTTACCCCAGGGATGGCATCAGCTAAGACCTGACAGATTTAGGAGAAAGTAGAATGTTAATCTTGACCCGACGCGTAGGTGAAACGCTGATGATTGGTGATAATGTCTCGGTAACGGTGCTGGGAGTTAAAGGCAATCAGGTCCGTATTGGTGTAAATGCCCCCAAGGATGTATCGGTGCATCGTGAAGAGATCTACGAGCGCATCAAGAACGAAAAAGAGTCCTCACAGGGCTGAGTTTTGGCCGAATTACAGCGGATTTTCCCCTTTACCTGAAACCCTGGCCCTAGTATCCTTGCGGCCCTGTGCACACCGGAGAGATGGCCGAGTCGGTCGAAGGCGCTCCCCTGCTAAGGGAGTATGGGGTCAAAAGCTCCATCGAGGGTTCGAATCCCTCTCTCTCCGCCACCATCAAAAAGATCGCCGTGAGGCGATTTTTTTAATATTGGCAAGTGCTTAGAAAGCGGTTTGCCACTTGATAGTGCCGCCCTAAAAAGGCTATATTGCACGCCCCCGGTCAGCCGGTGAATTGTGTTTTTTGCGCCCGTAGCTCAGCTGGATAGAGTACATGGCTACGAACCATGCGGTCGGGAGTTCGAATCTCTCCGGGCGCGCCATAAAAACCAACCGGTCCTTAGTGGCCGGTTTTTTTATGCGTGGCACTCAATCAAATACTCCAACCGTTACAGTGTTTTGGCCAGTTTTGTTACGTCTAAGCTGAGCGCCAATCTCGGTCATTCCTCCAATTCGGCGCAGGCCATAGATTTTTATCAGAGAGCACGTAATAAATCGTTAGGGAGGGTGTTTCGGTGGTGAGGATGGTGCCCCGAACACGATTTGAACGTGTGACCTTCCCCTTAGGAGGGGGATGCTCTATCCAGCTGAGCTACCGGGGCAATTGAGATGAAAATCTCAGGCGGGATTCTAACACCCTGAAATTTTAGGTCGCAACCGGAATACCGTTTAAACAGAGAATTAAGCGCGTGCCAGAGTCTGACCTGAGGTATTTTGAGCGGATTTTCCCCGTGCATTATAGGTATCGCTTTGGAGCTGGCTGCGGCCGGTGAGAATGGCGAGCGCATTGTGTACATGGTGTTGTTGGTGCTCCAATATGACGCCATTCAGTGTATTTTGATCGCTGCACTGCCGTGACAGATCCTTGATCATGTCCCAAAGGCTAAACAAGTGATTATCGGGGCGGCGGGTGTGAAGATTGAGTAGGGCGAGCATGCCCATATCAGTGACGGGGAGTTTTGCACCAACTAGAAGTTGAGTACGCTTTTGCTCTAGCATCTCAACCAACTCCGTTAGATGGAGTTTGGTTACATGACTTTTTTGCAAGACATCAACATTAGTGGCTGCGAGTGCCTGGTATTCATCTTCCAGAGTGAGTGATAAATGAGTCAGCGACTCATACATATCACGCAGTAGCGATTCCAGTTCGATATTTGCGGTGGACTGAGACATGGCTGGAGATACAAGTGATCGGGATGAATTAGAACGAAGACTCAAAATCCATCATCTTGCCGGCCACGCGATCCGGGTCGACCTTGTATTCACCCTTGTTCATCTTGTTAGTGACGTCACTGACGCGTTTTTCATCGACCTCCGGTTCAGAGGCGAGCTGTTTCTCCAGGGCCTTGAGCTTGGAGGCGGTATCCGTGAGGCTGAGCTTGTCGGCAGAGGCGGTTGACGGTACGGTGGCACCCGTGGTTTCACCGGACTTGGCCGTGTCACGCTTGATATTCTGGACATGGCGGTCGTTGCTACTCTGGGTCTTGCCAGAATTTAACCCATTGATTTCATTAGCCATATCAACTTACCTCACTCTCTGCTTCATGATTAGCGGCGTTTATGCCGAACTCTTTAACCGGTCTAGCTTATCTTTCTGATCGGTATCACATTTTCACCTGTACCTGGCCTGGGCCGATGACCTCGGCCTGGATCTCGCGTTGGGTACTTTGATTCCGAACCCGAATATCCTCACCGTGATGACCATCCATCAAGGCAAAACCCTTCACATACACCTGAACACCCGTAGCCTCAGCCAGAATGGATACCAAGTCACCGCGCCGAACCTGTAGACGAGGCCGCAAATTCTTGGGGTTGAGCACACTGCCCTGCATGAGGGGGCGTTCTACAACCATCCCAACGACCTCTGCTGGATTAGAGTAGAAACCCTCTTGCAGGTAGGTAATGTCGCGGTTTATGACATTAAGATCAGAGAGTTGCAGGACGGTCCCGCGTGCCAGGGCACGGGTATTGGTGACCATGGGGGCGCTACCTGTAATGGTCACCGACACATAGGTTTTCCAGGGGGAGTCCCCATTGCATTCAACACCGAGCGTTGTCGTACCGAAGTGGCTGGCCCCGGTAGGGAAAAAGACGGAAAGGGGCTGATTGCACTGCGCTAGGCGTAGGCGCGGATCGATCTTGCCGATCTGCACATGCAAGGGTTTTCCGTAGGGCCGTTGGGTGGCCGTAAAACGTGTGATGGCGCTAGCGAGATCGCCGGGCGACTGAATTTCTGAGGCCTGTGTGGGTAAGTGAGCAAGCAGGCATAGGCATAACCCGGCCAACAAGCCCCCAATACCGGGCTGCTGGAGCGGGTCCTTATCAACCTTATCGAATTTAAGCGTCATTTCCTGTCAATATCCTGACGATAATTACTGTACCCTGGGGATGCATATATAACTCATTGTTTTATATATTTCTGTGGCGAACACCCATGTAGTCAACTGGTTCGATTTGTACATTTAATCAGGCTAAGTTACCGATTCCGGTACCCTTGACGGGTATATATGCAAAACAAATGCCATATAAGCACAATTCAAGGCTGTCGCCCCTCAGGCCGATAAGAAGCCACGAGAACGCATTGTATTTCCCAAGAGGTAGCTGTATGGCCGGTGTGCTTGAAGGTGTAGATCAACGAACCCGTTTGGCCGGTGAAAACCGTATGGAGCTGCTGTTGTTTCGTCTGGGGGGGCAGCAGCTGTTTGGAATAAATGTCTTCAAGGTGCAGGAAGTCATTCAATGCCCCACACTGACAAGTATCCCGAATTCAAATCCAATCATGTATGGCCTGGCCTATTTACGCGGACGAACTATCCCTGTGCTGGATTTGGGTAAGGCGATAGGTAAGGGCGCGATCAAGGATGTGAAAAATTGTTTTGTGATCGTGGCTGAATATAATCAGAGCGTACAAGGTTTTCTGGTCAGCAGTGTCGATCGCATCGTCAATATGAAATGGGAGGAGATCAAGGCACCACCTAAGGGCCTGGGCATAGATAATTACATGACAGCGGTAACGCGTGTAGATGAAAAATTGGTTGAGATCATCGACGTTGAAAAGGTGCTGGTCAAGCTGATCGGAATACCTAAGGAAATCCCTGGCGAGCAGACTATGGTGCAAGAGAATGACAGGGTGTACAAAATATTCGTCGTCGATGATTCAAGTGTCGCGCGCAATCAGATTAAGCGTACGCTTGACAGCCTGGGGATGGAAACCATTTTGGCAAATAACGGGCGTGAGGGCTTGGATATGCTCAAAAAGATCTGTGAGAAGGACCGGCCCATACAAGAGCAAATTGATCTTATTATCTCTGATGTAGAGATGCCGGAAATGGATGGCTATACCCTGACAACCGAGATCCGTAAGCATCCCAAGCTAAAACTATTACCAGTAATTCTTCACACCTCACTGAGTGGGCAGTTTAATTCACATATGGTGGAGTCGGTTGGGGCCGATAAATTTATCCCGAAGTTTAGTGCGAAGGTGCTGTCAGAGGCGGTATTGGATCAGCTCGGAGTGCCCAGGAAAACTGCTGCGATAGTCTAAGTGAGTCCGAAACGTAAGGAATTGTTACGGAAGATGGTTTCACGGTGTGGTTATAGTCAAGCATGCTAGTATGCTGTAGGGAGAACTTGATAAATCAGTCCTCCTCATAAACATAATAAAATGGATGGCCGTGAGCGAACCTACCCTCAACAAACAGCAGTACGATGAGTTCCGGGATTTTCTGGAACGGACATCTGCAATCGTACTGGGCGATAACAAGCACTATCTAGTCACCAGTCGACTCAATCGATTGACTCGTGAATTTTCCTTTCCCTCACTGAGTGCAATGCTGGATGCCCTCAAGCGCGAGGATAATCCCGTACTAAAGGGTCGCATCATTGATGCTATGACCACAAATGAAACCAGCTGGTTTCGTGATAGTTATCCCTATGAGATACTCATGGAACAACTTTTCCCGGAACTGGGAAAGAAAAAGAGTCCGCTTTTGCGTATCTGGTCCTCGGCCTGTTCATCTGGACAGGAATCCTATTCCATTAGCATGACGATCAGTGAGTTTCAGCAGGCCAATCCTGGTGCCCTGTTCTCTACATGCGAGATTGTCGCCACTGACATATCAAAATCAATTCTGCAGGCAGCCAAGGCGGCGCAATACGAAGAATTGAGCGTGATTCGTGGTCTGTCGCCTGAGCGACGGGAGAAGTTTTTTACCCACAAAGATAACCGTTGGGAAGTGAAGCCGGAGATTCGTCAAAGGGTGCGTTTCACGGAGTTGAATTTAATGCAGAGCTATGTGCTCCTGGGTAAATTCGATATAATTTTTTGTCGCAATGTCCTGATCTATTTCTCCAGCCCGATGAAGACAGATATCCTCGATCGAATGGCGCAACTGTTGAACCCCGGAGGCTATCTAATCCTTGGAGGCTCTGAGTCTCCCACTGGCTACAGCCGCGCCTTTGAAATGGTAAGGTTTCCTCAAGGTGTTATCTATCGCCTGCGTGAGGGTTGGAAGGCTGATCGTTAAGCAGCCTAGCCACTCCTTGCCGTCGATGGGTTAAGCCTTGCCGCCCACTACCACATCTAAATCCCCTGGTAATTACTAACTCACTGAATTATCTACTTAAATAATTCTGGCACATGCCTTGCTAGTGTCCTGATGTAAAGACTCATTTGGGGAAAAGGCAATGCGATTTACCTTCGAAAAGGTGTTAGGTGTTCACGAACCCGCGCTCAATCTACAGAGCCAGCGTTCGGAGTTACTTGCTGCCAATCTGGCCAATGCCGATACCCCGCAGTACAAGGCGCGCGACCTGGATTTTCAGGCCGCACTGCGTTCCGCAACGGGCGAGGACAAGGGCGAACTGGTGATCACCAACAGCCGCCACCTGCAACCAGAAGGGAGCAGTGGTACCGACCCCTTGTTTCGTACACCCAATATGCCCTCCATCGACGGTAATACCGTGGAAGAAAATGTTGAGATGGCGGCATTCACTGATAACTCAATGCATTATCTCACCAGCCTGCGAATTTTGGGCGAGCGCTTCCAGACCATCACCTCAGCGATTAAAGGACAGTAACGATGTCACTGTTTAATGTGTTTAATATCTCGGGCTCTGCACTCCAGGCGGAATCTACACGGCTGAACACCACGGCGAGTAATCTTGCCAACGTCAATAGCGCCAGCAGTAGCATCAATCAAACCTACAAGGCCCGTCACCCGGTGTTTGCACCAATCCTTGATGAGTTTTCAGAAGAACAGGCAAATGTCGGCGTCAAGGTTGAGGGGATACTGGAGAGTCAGGTCCCTGCACGGAGTGAATACAACCCAGGGCATCCGCTCGCTGATGCACAGGGATTTATTTACCTGCCCAACGTAAATCCGGTTGAGGAGATGGCGAACATGATTTCAGCATCTCGTACATATCAGACCAACGTCGAGGTAATGAACAGCGCAAAACAGATGATGATGCGCACGATTTCACTTGGACAATAAGCAATGAACCCTACGTTCAGGAGTAGAGCATGAACAGCGTAGATACCACAAAGGCAACATCCTTTGAGAGCCTCGGGTTAGCGAAGGAAAAACCAAAGCTCCACGAGAAAAAACTTGGTCAGGAAGATTTTCTGAGCCTGATGTCGGCACAGATGAAAAACCAGGACCCCATGAAGCCTATGGAGAATGGCCAATTCATCAGCCAGATGGCGCAGTTCAGCGCAGCAACCGGGATGAAGGAGATCAAAGATGCCTTCTCAACCCTGGCCAGTTCGCTGCAATCCAACCAGGCCTTACAGGCCTCAAGTATGGTTGGGCGTAAGGTACTGGTGCCGGGTAACACCAACTCACTGCCCGAACAGGGAGAAATGCGGGGTGCGGTGAATGTGCCGTTCAATACGCCGGAACTCAAGGTCATTATTACTGACTCGAAGGGGCAGCTGGTCAAGTCGCTCGATCTCGGTAATCACCCGGAAGGTACCGCGCACTTTAAGTGGGATGGGATGACCGATGGTCCAAAGGGTCCAGAGCGTGCGGCAGCGGGTAATTACAAGATTAGTGCGCAGGTCATGGCCGATGGCAAGCCACAGGATGTGGATACCCTAACACTCGATTCTGTGCAAAGTGTGTCGCTGGGTAAGCCGGGTGAGGGTGTAACCCTCAATCTTGAACATGCTGGTACCACCCATTTGTCGGGTGTGAAAGAAATACTGTAACGAATATTGGTAGAGGAGAATATACATGGCATTCCGTCAAGCACTTAGTGGTATTAACGCAGCCGATGCTGACCTGAAGGTGATCGGTAATAACGTGGCTAATGCAAGCACCGTCGGGTTCAAGCAGTCCCGCGCGGAGTTTGCCGATGTCTATGCCAATGCGGGTGAGGGTACGACCTCCACCCAAATTGGTTCGGGCGTGCGTGTCACGGCAGTAACCCAGCAGTTCACCCAGGGTAACGTCGGTTTTACCGATAATAAAATGGATATCGCGATTAACGGCGATGGCTTCTTTTCTCTTGATGATAATGGTTCAAGGATATATTCCAGAGCAGGTATGTTTCAGATCGACCGCTATGGTTATATCGTCAATAGCAGCGCCCAGAAACTGGTCGTCATGAAGACCGACAAGACGGGAGTGCCCAATGGCGATGTGTCGCCGCTGCAATTGAATAGTTCTAATATTAACCCCGTCGCGACGACCAAGATGGATGTGGGTGTCAATCTGGATAGTGGTGACAAGATACCCTCTGCTGCGGTCTTTGACCCAAGTAATCCGGCCTCCTTTAACTTTTCTACCTCCATGACACTGTACGACTCCCTGGGTGTAACGCACCAGGCGACGATGTTCTTTGTCAAACGTCCCGAGGCCAACAACTGGGATATGCATACCTTTATCGATGGTAAGAATTCTAAGGGTGCTGCAGCCCCACCCTATGAAGGGAACATCATCGGCTTCGATGGTGCCGGTAATCTGGCGGCTGTCGATGGTCAGCCAATTCCGCCTGGGACAGGAAAGGTCAGTCTGCCAGCCTTCCCAACTGAGACCGGTTCACTCCCTCTGAACTTAACGCTGAATTTCAATGGCGCGACACCCACCACCCAATTTGGTGGCAAGTATGACGTTAACGCCCTCTCACAAGACGGTTACACCACCGGGCGTATGACCAGTCTCGATATTGATGATCAGGGAATTATCCTTGCGCGTTATAGCAATGGTCAGGCACGCACACTCGGTATCATCGGCCTCTCAACCTTCGCCAATAAACAGGGGCTTCGTCAAATCGGTGATACCAATTGGGTGCAGAGCCATGCCTCTGGCGAGCCCCTCATGGGCAGGCCCGGCACAGGCTCTCTCGGTCTGCTGC
>JAHEDA010000074.1 GCA_024641445.1 Gammaproteobacteria bacterium | reverse complement strand
CCCACTGGGTCTGAATGTTGCTGCGCTGGAGGATAGCTTTAATGCCCTGGCCCCACACCTTGATGATGTTGTCGGGCGCTTTTATGAGGAGTTGTTTGCTCGTTATCCGCAGGTTATCCCCTTATTCGAGAACACCGAACCTGCACAGCAGCGCAAGAAATTGGTGGCAGCGCTTAAGCTTGTGGTGGGTAACCTGAACAATATTGACCGTCTGGGCAAGGCCCTGACGGAACTTGGCGCCAGGCACCGACAGTATGGCGCGGAACCTGCCCACTACAGCGCCGTGGCATCCACCTTGCTAGATGTTATGGCCGAGGCGGCGGGTGATTTATGGACGGATGAAGTGAGTAAGGCCTGGGGTGATGCACTGCAGGTCGTGGCAGAGATTATGTTGAAGGCATACCGAAATACGGAGGAAGGTAACATGGCAATTTCAAGACAGGTAGTGGAAGGTCAAATTGGTGCGGTTTCAGTCGTGGATGATCTCGGTATCCTGAAGGACATCATGGAACATGCCCCTATCAACATTATGATGGCGGATGAGAATGAGAATATCATCTTCGTGAACAAGCTGGCGCGGGATACCCTCACCAAGCTTGAAAGCGAACTTGCCAAATACCTCCCCGGTTTCAAAGTGAGTGATGTCATGGGAGGCAGCATACACCGCTACCACAAAGACCCCCAAGCGATTAAGAATATCCTTGCGACGTTACGCCCTGGTGATAAGCGGAATGGTTATATTACGCCTGGTCACTTCCGGTTCGAGCACGAAACCCGTGTTTTGACTGATCGTGCAGGAAATCGCAAAGGCTATATCGTGCAGTGGCATGATGTAACGGAGCGACGTAAGCAGGAAGAAGATGCCTTCCGCCTGCAACGTGCCATCGATGGTGCGCAGACTGCCTTCATGATGATTAATCGTGACCTGGTCATTACCTATGTCAATGAGTCGACCAAGAAGCTGTTGAAGGAGTACGAAACAACTCTTCGCTCTCTCTATCCCAGTTTCCGCGCCGATGCCACTGTCGGTACCTGTATTGATATCTTCCACAAAAACCCTGGACATCAGCGTCGTCTGCTGGATGACCCGCGTAATCTACCCTATGAAACCGATATACAGGTTGGGCCACTGACCTTCCATATCCGTGCCGGTGCTATGTTGGACCTGAATGGAAATTACATTGGTAATACCCTGGAATGGTCTGATGTGACCAATCTACGCAAGAAGGAGCTGGAGGTAGCCCGACTGAGTTCTGCGATCGATGGGGCGCAGTCCAACATCATGCTGTGCGACGAGAATCTGAATATCACCTACGTGAACCCTTCTGTCCTGCGTATGATGTCTGCACGTCAGAATGAGTTGCGCAAGAACTGGCCGAACTTTGATGTGAATAAACTGGTTGGTACCTGTATCGATATCTTCCACAAGAATCCTGCACATCAGCGCTCTTTATTGAAAGATGCAAGCCGTCTGCCTGCCAAGGCCGAGATGCGCATCGTCGATGTCGAGTTTGAGGTCAACGCCACCATGATCAAGGGCCCCAATGGTGAGTACATGGGTAATATGGTGGAATGGCGCGATATTACAGAACAGAAAGACGCGGAGCGTCAGATCGAAGGTCTGATCAATGCCGCCACCAAGGGTGAACTTGACGCACGTATCGCTTACGAAAAGTATGAGGGCTTCTTGCGCGGACTTGGTAAGGGCATCAATGACATGATGGATGCCATTGTCGGGCCAGTACAGGAAGGCAAGCGTGTGGTTGCTGCACTTGCAGAAGGTGACCTCACTCAGAAAATGGATGGTGAATATGATGGTGAGTTTGCAGAACTCCGCGACGCCATTAATAACTGTGTGACGAATCTCTTTAATATGGTCAACGATATCACCTCAACCGCCACCAATATAACGACGGGTGCGAGTGAAATCGCCCAGGGTAATGCCGACCTGAGTCAACGTACCGAGGAGCAGGCGTCGTCGTTGGAAGAGACGGCCTCGAGCATGGAAGAGATGACGAGTACGGTAAAACAGAATGCTGACAATGCCCGTCAGGCCAATCAGCTTGCAACCGAGGCGCGAGGCCAGGCCGAGAAGGGTGGTGATGTTGTTCGTAACGCCATCACCGCCATGTCAGAGATCAATAGTAGCAGCAAGAAAATCTCAGACATCATCAGCGTCATCGATGAGATCGCCTTTCAGACCAATCTGCTGGCACTTAATGCGGCCGTAGAGGCTGCGCGTGCGGGTGAACAGGGCCGCGGGTTTGCAGTGGTCGCGGGTGAAGTGCGTAATCTGGCACAACGTAGTGCTGGTGCGGCGAAAGAGATCAAAACCCTGATTAAAGACAGTGTTGAAAAGGTAGATGAGGGCTCACGCCTGGTGGACGAATCCGGTGCAACCCTGGATCAGATCGTTACTGCGGTGCAGAAGGTCAGCGACATCATCGCTGAGATCGCTGCGGCTGGACAGGAACAGTCCTCCGGTATTGAACAGGTCAACAAGGCCGTTATGCAGATGGACGAGATGACTCAGCAGAATGCCGCATTGGTAGAAGAGGCTGCCTCGGCGAGTGAGTCCATGGAAGAGCAAGCCAAAGGAATGTTGGAGTTGATGGAGTTCTTTAATGTGGGCGAGAGCCATGATGAGGCCCCACGTAGGCAGCAACGCCCTAAACCTGCTGCGGCGGCTCCACGTGCGAGTGCCCCAGCAGGACGCGTACCAGCAGGACGCGCGCCAGCAGGACGCGCGCCAGCAGGACGTCCCGCTGTATCGACCAAACCAGGGGCTACACGTGCCACCACACAGCGTACCGAAAAACCGGCTGCTGCCCGTAAGCCTGCCTCACGGGGAGAATCTGACGAGGAATGGGATGAGTTTTAAGTCTGTGATGATGGCTGAAACCTATGACATCGGTATATGAACGTGAGTTTGAATTCAGTCGTAAGGATTTCGAATTTATCCGTGACCTGGTGGGGGAGCGCACAGGGATTGTGCTCTCCGATCACAAAGTAGATCTTGTCTATGGACGATTGTCCCGCCGATTACGTACGTTAAAGATCCAGAAATTCTCTGACTATCTGGACCTCTTGCAGAGTGGTAACGATGAGGAGCTGGTGGAGTTTACCAATGCCCTAACCACAAATCTCACCTCCTTTTTCCGTGAGAGTCACCATTTTGATTTTTTGCGTGGAACTGCCTTACCTACGATCATGCGTAATCGACCAAATAAGCGATTACGCATCTGGTCTGCTGGTTGCTCGACGGGCGAGGAACCCTACACCATAGCGATGACGATGAAGGAGACCGTTGGTCTTACCGGAGCCTGGGACACAAAAGTTCTGGCGACCGATCTGGATTCAAACGTGGTAGCAACTGGTAGAAACGCAACCTATTCTCTGGAAAAGGTGAATGGAGTCAGTGATGCCCGTTTGAAAAAGTGGTTCCGCAAGGGTCGTGGTGATGACAACTCGGGTAAGGTACAAATGGCGCAGGAATTACGCGACCTCATTTCCTTCAAGCAGCTTAATCTCATGAATGAATGGCCAATGAAAGGCAAAATGGACGTGATATTTTGCCGAAATGTGGTGATTTATTTTAATAAAGATACCCAGCGTATCTTGTTCGATCGTTATGCGGATATTCTGGCAGATGATGGGTATCTATTTGTTGGGCACTCCGAGACCCTCGCCAAGGTCACAGATCGCTTTAAACTTATCGGCAAGACAATCTATAAGAAGGTGGGGTAGGAATGCCGTTGAATCCGCAAGGTGAAAAGATTCCCGGAATGCCAAAGGCGCTGCGTGGTTTCACCGAGATTCGCCGATACTGGGATCCTCAGCGTGACCTCTATGCAGCCAAAATCCTGCCCGGTGAATATTATGTAACCACTAACAGTGAGCTAATCGTGACCGTGCTTGGGTCCTGTGTATCGGCCTGTATTCGCGATCCTCAAATGGGTATTGGTGGTATGAATCACTTCATGTTGCCAATTGGTAAAGAAGGGATGACAGGGATGACCCGCAATAGCGAGTCTACGCGCTATGGAAATTTTGCCATGGAACAGTTAATAAATGACATATTGAAAAATGGTGGTCGGCGCGATCACCTGGAGGTTAAGGTCTTCGGTGGCGGTAAGGTCATTGCTCACATGACTGAGGCCGATATTGGAAATCGCAATATCAGTTTTGTCAGAGAGTATCTTGCTACAGAGGGATTCAAGATTGTGGCTGAGGATATGGGCGATATCTATCCCCGCAAGGTTGTATATGACCCGATATCTGGCAAGGTTCAGGTCAAAAAGTTGCGGACCATGCACAATGACACGATTGTTAAACGCGAAATTGGTTACAGACAGAATCTTGAGAAGCAACCAATTGCAGGCGACATTGAACTATTTGATTGAAACGTTGGATTATGAAAAAAATAAGAGTGCTTGTAGTCGATGACTCCGCTTTGATTCGGAAGTTATTGACTGAATTATTGAGTAGTGACTCTGCTATTGAAGTGGTCGGTGCCGCGAATGACCCCATCATGGCCAGAGAAAAAATCAAGGAGTTGAGTCCTGACGTCATCACCCTTGATGTCGAGATGCCGAAGATGGATGGGATTACCTTCTTGCGTAATCTCATGCGTCTACATCCCATGCCCGTCGTAATGGTCTCAACCCTTACGGAAAAGGGTGCCGAAGTTACCCTGGATGCCCTGGAGCTGGGTGCAATCGATTTTATAACCAAGCCAAAACTCAACGTGGTTGAGAGCCTGGCTGAGTATAAGGACGAACTTGTCGCCAAGGTAAAAATGGCTGCCGGGGCCAAGGTGCGTGCACTCTCTGATCGCGGTGAAGCACGTGCAGTCGAGCCGAAACTCTCGGCAGACGCGGTTATTGAGAAACAGGTAGGGAGAAAGCCACTTCATACTACCGACAAGATTATTGCCATTGGCGCCTCAACGGGTGGCACGGAGGCGATACGTGAGGTATTACAACATATGCCTGTCACCTCGCCTGGTATTGTCATCACGCAACACATACCCGAGGCCTTTAGCGCATCTTTTGCTAAGCGTATGAACTCTATCTCTCCCCTGACGGTTTTCGAGGCGGAGGACGGTCAACAGATCCTGCAAGGGCACGCCTATATCGCCCCAGGTCACTCTCACTTGCTGGTTGAACGCAGTGGGGCGAAATATTTTTGTCGTTTGAGTGATGGGCCCCCCGTCAATCGCCATCGTCCAAGCGTCGATGTCCTGTTTCGGTCTGTCGCCCAGAATGTAGGACCCAATGCCATCGCAGTCATTCTTACGGGAATGGGAGATGATGGCGCGCGTGGTATGAAAGAAATGAAAGAAGCGGGCTCCCCGACGATTGCGCAGGATGCCAAGACCAGTGTGGTCTGGGGTATGCCGGGGGAGGCGGTAAAACTTGGTGTGGTCGACACAGAATTGCCGCTGGAGAAGATTGCCGGCAAGCTTATTACTCTAAGCAATAAACTTCAATAAAAACAACAAGATAATGAGTTATTCTGGATTCCTGATGTGAGGTGGCCCGCCTGGGTGCGATAGAATAATGCCGTAGGGTAAGTTGGTCAGGAAATTGCATTCTCTTCTGGTTATGATGTAACCCGAAGGATTTAGCAAAACCATGTTGATGACAAAGGCCATGCCCTATCAGGTCCCGCACACTTCTGCAGAGCAACTCATCAGCCAGCACTCAGGGCTGGTGCATCGTATCGCCTATCATCTTTCGGCCCGCCTGCCCCCCAGCGTCATTATCGATGATCTTATTCAGGCCGGTATGCTGGGTCTGCTGGATGCAGCCGTTCACTATGACCCCTCTCAGGGCGCGGCATTCGAGACCTATGCCACGATTAGAATACGTGGTGCGATGCTCGATGAGCTGCGTCGCAACGACTGGGCGCCAAAATCGGTTCACCGTAAGGCAAGGGACCTCATGGCGAGTACTCGACGGATAGAATCTAAAACCGGGCGTGAGGCCAGGGCACAGGAGGTCGCGAAGGATATGGGCATCACGCTTGATGAGTATCATCAGATACTGCAGGAGACGAATACCTGCCGCTTATTGAATTTTGCAGAGATGGGAATGGAAGACGACGCCTTGAGTAACATTATGCCGGCAGACACCCCAAGCCCGCTGCAAGGGATTCAGGACGATGAGTTCCGGCAGCACCTTGCCCAGGCCATTGCCGGGTTGCCGGAACGGGAATGCCTCATCGTGAGTTTGTATTACGATGATGAATTGAATCTCAAGGAAATCGGCAGTGTTCTGGGGGTCAGTGAGTCACGGGTGAGTCAATTGCTAAGTCAAGCGCATTTGAGGCTGCGAACTCACCTGGAAGGAATCAGAGGTAAGGGGTAACTATACAGATAATGAATCCCTTCTATAGTTAGTAGGTACTCCGTGCGTGTGGCAAATACGGCCATAGTTCACAGGCTGGACTTTTTATGTGAATGATTTGGCGTTCTTGCCGATAACAATAAGGCTACTATGCCCGCAGCCCAGAGGGCTGCCTAATTTATCACCAGGAGGTCTGTCTCATGTCAAATAGTGCGTTCATGATTGTGGAAAGCGCATTCCTGTCCGGTCTAATCTGGTTCGCGATTCTTGTCGTTGTCATGTATTTTGCTCGTCCCGCTGCTCACCGTGGCATTCTGTCTATAACTCGTCTCCTCCATAATGCGATGCGCCTGACCGCACTCTCGGTCATGAAGGCCGAACATTCATTGCAGGAGCGTAACAAAGAGGTCCTGCTTGCACAGGGGCGTGAGGCGGCAGAGCGCATTATTGAGCGCGAATTCGAGCGAGTAGATGCCACCGTACGCAAAGACCTGTCTGAATATCCAGGCCTGCACCGGCATTTGAGTGAAGAAATTACCAATATTGATGAAGACTATAAACAGAGCGCGGAAGTACCTCCCAATCCACCGGGCTGGGTGAAGGCCGTTGAGGCCGTGGCAAATATCCCTGCCAAAGATGACCCGATGGTGGGGAATATCCTTGAGGATATTCACAATTCCTTAAAGAAGGCGAATAACAACTCCATCGAGGAATTCCGCAAGGCGAGCCATAAACGACATATGTATCTGAAGGATATGATGCCGCATTGGCGGAAAATCCTGACAGTGCTGGGGCAGGTTGATAAGAATGTAAATAGCCTCCTGGAGCGTACCAAGGTTATTGATCGGCACATGGATGATTATGAAAATATCGTGCGCAAGACCCAGCGCTCGGAGCGCATGTTGTCATCCTCTTCACTGACCCAATTTTTTATCGCTGCCTTTGTGTTGGCCATTGCAGTGGGTGGTGCAGTGATAAACTTTAACCTGATTGCGCGCCCCATGTCAGAGATGGTGGGAGGTACTAGCCATATCATGGGTTTTCAGACATCGCAGATCGCCGCTCTGGTTATCATCCTGGTGGAAGTGGCGATGGGTCTGTTTATGATGGAATCGATGCGCATTACTCGTTTGTTTCCAATTATCAGTGCGCTGAATGACAAGTTACGGGTGCGCATGATATGGGCCTCTTTTACGATACTGCTTATTCTCGCTTCGGTTGAGGCGGGCCTCGCCTTCATGCGTGAGTTGTTAATGCAGGAAGACGCGGCAACGCGTGCCGTATTACGTGGTGGCGAGAGTGAAATCGTACAGAGCTCATATCTCTGGATTACAACGGCCGCCCAAATGGGCATGGGCTTTATTTTGCCGTTCGCGCTGACGTTCGTAGCGATACCTTTGGAGACGTTTGTACACTCACTACGTACCGTACTTGGTGTGTCGGGCGTGGCCGTCCTGCGTTCATTGGCATGGTTCTTCCGTCTTTTGGGGAATATCTCGCGTCATTTAGGCACGGCACTGGTGAGTATCTACGACATTATCCTGTTTATTCCTTTAGCGATTGAGCATGCGGTGAAGGGTAAGCAATCATCCAAGGGTGAGCGCACAGCCAAGGCTGGCACCTTCTAATCGGGAGTATTTTCAGTGAAAACATCAATACGTATCATCTTTGTGATGCTTGCAGGGCTCCTGCTTAATGCATGCTCTGATAAGGGGCCCTATACGCAGGGTGTGTATATGTTATTGGACACCTCGGGGACCTATACCAAGGAGCTGGTTCAGGCCCAGCGTGTCATAAATTACGTCCTCTCCAAGGTAAAACCAGGCGATACCTTTGCCGTCGCACGTGTTGATACGGCGAGCTTCTCAGAAAAAAACATCGTTCACAAACAGACTTTTGAAGATAGGCCGAGTATGGCTAATCAGCAAAAGCGTGCCTTTCGCGATTCCATAGACAAGTTTATCAAGGATGTGAAGCCGAGTGCCTACACCGATATCACGGGGGGTATTCTGCAGGCGGTGGAGTATCTGAATGAGGCCAAGGTGGGTCAAAAGACAATAATTATCTTTTCTGACCTCAAGGAAGAGCTCAAAGCAGGGTTTGTCAGAAATATCCCCCTACAGCTCGATGGATTTCGAGTAATTGCCCTCAATGTCACGAAGCTACGCAGTGATAATGTCGATCCCCGCGAATATCTGGATCGCCTCGAAGAGTGGAAACACAAGGTCGAGGCCGGTGGTGGAAAATGGCAAGTTATCAATGACATGGAGCGTCTTGAGCCCATCTTTGAGGGATAAATCTGTCCCTATCTAAGTCCTCTCGCTCGTGGAGTAGGCTTGTAACCTTGTAGTTAGCATGGTTATAAGCCTGCTTTCATATTTATTCAGTCTCAGAAAACTTAAGTCCCCTCAGATGTTGCCGATAAATCTGGCAGACGCTAGGGTAAGGGACTGTTTAGACGGGTGAAATGAATGTCTCACACCATACTGCAGACCCTGGCTCAGAACCCCATGTGGGTGTATGAGCGGACCTACCAATATCTACTGCTGAGGTTGCCTGGACAATTGATACAAGGCGGGCAGCAGGGGGGTAGGACCAATTGGAATTACGGCCAGGTCGAGTTTCGTGTGTTAGAGCGTGAACGTTACACCCTGACTTTAGCGGCGAATCAGAAGTTTAGTGATATGACACCGGTACCCGATGTGGAATTTGTGGTGCGGATGTATCAGGACCTGCGGGTTGCAGAGGTCCTTTCATATCAAGGATTCAGCCGCTCACTACCTGACAACTCTTCCCTCGCGACAAAACTGCTGCAAAGCGTAGGTAAGCGACAGGCCAATCTTATGTTTCTGGAATGGTTCATGAGTTTACCAATGAACGGGCTCGCAGCAGACGCAAGTGAATTGCACTGTGTGGAGGATTGATTCACACGGTGACTCTAGATTAAGGGTGCGAAGGAGTGTTGACGATGCTTACACGATATTTTACATCGGCACTCATTGTCCTGTTTATGGCCAGTGGAGTTGCTACTACATGTGCGGCACAAGCAACAAACGTTGCTGATGCTATTCATGCCACGTCCTCTGGTGATTACGATACTGCCTTCAATTTGTGGCAGGACCTTGCCAAGCACGGCGATGCGATTGCACAGTATAATCTCGGCGTGTTTTACAAGCAGGGATACGGCGTCAATGCAAACCAAACGCTGGCCAGCCGCTGGTTTTTGGCTGCGGCACGCCAAGGCCTCGTCGAAGCGAACCGCCATCTG
>JAHEDA010000367.1 GCA_024641445.1 Gammaproteobacteria bacterium | reverse complement strand
ATCGGCCTCAACCACGAGGGCATTGGCCAGTGGGTGGCGCAGATGGCCGCCTTGCACGAACAGGGAATTCAGTTGGTGCTGGTCTCCTCCGGTGCGGTGGCGGAGGGCATGGTCCGTCTGGGTTGGAATACGCGGCCCAGTGCGCTACATGAACTACAGGCGGCCGCAGCCGTCGGCCAAATGGGGCTGGTGCAGGCCTACGAATCGCGTTTTCAAAACTTCGGTCACCATACGGCGCAGATACTCCTGACCCACGACGACCTCTCCAACCGCAAGCGCTATCTCAATGCGCGCAGTACCCTGCGCACCCTGCTGCAGCACAATGTCATTCCCGTTATCAACGAAAACGACACGGTGGTGACCGATGAGATCCGCTTTGGCGATAACGACACGCTCGCGGCCCTGGTGGCCAACCTGATCGAGGCGGATAACCTGATCATCCTCACCGATCAGGAGGGCCTGTTCGACCAGGACCCGCGTAAGCACAACGATGCAAAACTGATTACAAACGCGCAGGCGGGTGACCCTGCGCTTGATGCCATGGCCAGTGGTGGTGCCGGTACACTCGGTAGAGGTGGCATGCTGACCAAGCTGCGCGCGGCCAAGTTGGCGGCACGCTCGGGCGCCTCTACGGTCATCGCCCATGGTCGCAAACAGGATGTACTGCTAAGGCTGCACCAAGGTGAGGAGCTGGGCACCTTTCTACAGGCGATTCACATGCCGATTGCCGCTCGCAAACAGTGGCTGGCAAGTCATCTGCAGATGCGTGGCCAATTGGTCCTGGATGCCGGGGCAGTAAAGGTATTGCGTGAGGCCGGTCGTAGTCTGTTGGCGGTGGGTGTGAAGGACGTCAAGGGCAGCTTCATGCGCGGTGAGGTGGTGGCCGGTATTGACGAAAGCGGCAATGAGATCCTGCGTGGTCTGGTCAATTACAGTGCCGATGAATTGCGCAAGGTCAAGGGGCAGCCGAGTGAGCGCATCGAATCTCTGCTGGGATATGTTGACGAGCCGGAGATCATTCACCGTGACAACCTCGTGCTGGTCTAGCTCACCACATCAGCTTGCCGACCGAGACCCCGATCTGAAAAAAATAACCGAGCCTGTCAAGATTACCGTTTTGTAGAAGCGGACTATCGGAATGATTGATTAGGTCCTCCTGCCCCAGGCTCACCGTGAAATGGGTATAAGGAGTGTAGCTGTCGGGTTTTATCTTGCGGATAAAGCGTAAGACCGTCGCATGTGATACACCGTTCAGATCGAGTCTCTGGTCGGTCGATGTTCGAGAATAATCCCAGCTGCGTTCTTCCGTTCCAACACTTACCCGCCAATCGGGTGTCATCTGATAGGCCAGACCAGTGCGCAACTGATAATTGTGAGAAAATTTCTCGTAAGAATTTGCCTCGAAGTCCAGGTGAAATGATGCCGTATCACTAATACCGTATCCCAGTATCAAGCCTGGGGTAAGAAAATTGTCTTGATTGACGTGTTGCTTGGTCCCCAGTCCATCGGTGTATTCAAGGGTCTGCGCCCGATAGACGGTAACGAAGGGGATAAAGGTCTGTTTGTTGTCTTCATCATGAATGGTGACATAGAAGCGGCCAAAGCCGGTGGTAGAGGTATCTATCGCCTGATAGTTAAAGAAGGTCGCTCCTGCGATGTAGAAACTGAAGTGAGCCGCATATTCTTTATTCCTGGCGGCCTTCATCAGTGTGAAGGGGATCTGTAGTGTTATCTCGTCGCGCCAGGCACTGTCGTTGCGAAAGCGTCCTGACAGACTGACGACATCCAGATTCATGATGTAAGGGATATCAATCTCAAGCGTACTATCCGCCGCTTGTGCTACTGAAGACGCGGCGATTAGCAGGAGCGCGAAGGCCAGTATCCTGCGGAAGGATGACCAGGTAATTTTTGAATGCGTTGTTTTCAAGGCCACAATACTGTCTGGCACATATTCAGCGTGAGTCTGAATTATTTCGATATTTTTTTGAAGGTGGCTCGTCATCGCTTGAATCTACTCGATTCCTGGCGTTGAGGGAATCAATGGGGCGACTCCGCGCAACCAGCCAAGGTGATGACACTATATCGGGGGAAATAAAAAAGGCCGGTAGTTAACCGGCCTTCGTGATTCTGCGAGCAGGCGATGTCTTAGGACATTGCGCGAACGCGCGCATTCAGGCGGCTTTTATGGCGGGCGGCCTTGTTGCGGTGAATCAGACCCTTGTTAGCGGTCTTGTCGATTATAGAAACGGCGCCCTTATAGGCCTCTTGAGCCTCGGCCTTGTTACCAGCCGCGATGGCCACGATTACACGCTTGAGGAAGGTGCGGAACATGGAGCGATAGCTGGTATTGTGCTGGCGATGAACTTCCGCCTGCCGTGCGCGTTTCTTTGATTGTGCGGTATTAGCCAAGTTACTTCTCCTGCAGGAGCGGGTCCAGAAAGCGCCGTACTATGGCGATTTTACCCCGCTTTGTCAAGCCAGCATGCCAGGCTATGCCCACCTATTGGGATTCCTGTAAGATGGTGAAATAAGAGGATTTTTCTCGAATTTCAGGGGGCTTTGAGAGGGGATGGGCTTACTTAGGTCAACCGCGCTGGTGGGGGTGTCCACCATGCTGTCGCGTGTGCTG
>JAHEDA010000366.1 GCA_024641445.1 Gammaproteobacteria bacterium | reverse complement strand
GGCGGTCGCGCACTTCCTCGCAGAAAAATATAACTTTAACAAAATTGTGTTAGTGGGAGGTGTCATGCAAAACCAGATTTTATCGGATAATCTGGCGCGTATTTTTAGCGACGAGAACTATACGGTTCTGGTTCCAGGTAAAGTGCCGATGAGCGATGGTGGTATTTCTCTAGGGCAGGCGCTTATTTCGGCTGCGCAGTTGCTGTCAAATAATACGTGAGGCTTGATTCTTTACTGTGATTGAACTGTATGCCTAAATAAACGTTCCGAAATGGTAGTCATCTACCCCCCCCTCATCCTAACCTTCTCCCGGAGGGAGAAGGGATTATTCGGTGGATTCCATTTCGGAACGTTTGTTTAGCATTGAGCTAAGCGATAGTAGGTGATGTGAGCTACGCTTTAATCAGCGCGTCCATCGCTGAACATGAAAAATCCAATACACTATATTCTGACTTGGAGATACAATTAAATCTATTTAAACGCTGCGTGGTATCGATGAAGACCGCAATCCTAGTTCTTAATGCCGGTTCATCAAGTCTTAAATTTTCCCTCTTCGAGGCGAAGCCGGGGGCGATAGGTGAGCGATTGGCTCATGGCGCTGTGACGGGTATAGGTGGGAGGCAAAGCGAATTTCAGATTAGCGTTTTCCATGAACTTAACAAAAAAATCGCCGGCTTATCCAGTACAGGATTAGTGACCGGAGGGCACGAGCAGGCCCTGCACCTGATACTGAACTGGCTAGATACACAAGTGAGTGAGGTGCGGCTTATCGCGGCAGCTCACCGCCTTGTACATGGCGGTAGTATCTTCCGTCGCCCTATACGGGTGGATGATGTAGCCACCCTGGCACAGCTCAAGTCCCTAATCCCACTTGCACCATTGCATCAACCCCATGCACTTCACGCAATTGAAACATTACTACGGCAGTATCCAGACCTACCGCAGGTCGCATGTTTTGATACTGCCTTTCATGCGACTATGCCCTGGCAAGAACAACGCTACGCGCTCCCCCTCGGCTTGCATGAACAAGGGCTACGGCGGTATGGATTTCATGGCCTCTCATACGAGTATGTTGTGAGTGTCTTACCTGCGCACCTCGGTGCGATGGCGAATGGTAAAGTGGTGATTGCCCATCTTGGGCATGGTGTAAGTCTGTGTGCGGTCGAGAATCGAAAGAGTGTCGCGACAACCATGGGTTTTACCCCGCTGGATGGTCTGCCGATGGCGACGCGTAGCGGTGCGCTTGACCCGGCAGCCGTCCTCTATCTATTCGCGCAGGGTATGACTGCCGATGCGATCTCCGATTTGTTGCATAATAAATCTGGTTTGCTTGGACTCTCCGGAATAAGTAGTGATATGCGCATTCTATTGGAGAGTCAGGAGCCGGACGCAATCTCAGCGGTTGAATATTTTTGTTATCGGATAAGTCGCGAGATCGGTTCGCTTGCGGCCGCTCTGGGTGGCGTGGATGCGGTGATATTTACGGGTGGTATTGGCGAAAAGGCCTCGGCGGTGCGGGATAAGGTCTGTGATGCTTGTGCCTGGCTTGGGCTAGACATTGACGCACATGCGAATCAAGACAATGCCGTGAAGATTAGTACGAATCGTAGCAGAGTATCGGTGTTGGTGATTCCGACCGATGAAGAGCTGGTAATCGCTCGGCACGCATTCGGTGTTATTTTTCCCTGAACTTATCAGGAGAAACTAACACTAAGGTACTGCGATTAGGTGATAACAGGAGTTGTCCCGTGAGTAAGAATTCCAAACCATTAACTTCCTTAAATCCTCCACTGATGACTGAGGAGTTGGTACGGCTGGATGCGTATTGGCGAGCGGCGAATTATCTCTCGATTGGACAGATATATTTACTGGATAACCCACTACTGAAAGAACCGCTGCGACTTGAACACATCAAGCCTCGCCTGTTAGGGCATTGGGGTACAACCCCCGGTCTGAATCTGATCTATGTACACTTGAATCGTGTCATTAAGGCCCGTGACCTCAATGTAATGTACATAACCGGCCCCGGTCACGGGGCACCTGGGATTCTGGCAAATACCTATCTTGAGGGGAGTTACACGGAGACCTACCCATCCATCACGCAGGATCGCGATGGTCTAAAGGCTTTTTTCTGCCAGTTTTCCTTCCCCGGAGGCATCCCCAGTCATACCGCCCCGGAAACCCCGGGCTCGATCCATGAAGGGGGTGAGCTGGGTTACTCGCTCAGTCATGCCTTTGGTGCCGCCTTCGATAATCCGGACCTGATCGTCGCCTGCGTGGTGGGGGATGGTGAGGCGGAGACAGGCCCCCTCGCAACGGCCTGGCACTCCAACAAGTTTTTGAATCCCGCTAGGGATGGGGCGGTACTGCCTATCCTGCATTTGAATGGTTATAAGATCGCAAACCCTACAGTATTGGCGCGCATCAGTGACGATGAGCTGCGCAATCTATTTATTGGTTATGGGTATGAACCTTATGTGGTTGAGGGGGCAGACCCACCGCTTGTCCATCAGAAGATGGCAGCAACTATGGATAAGGTGATGGAGCAGATTCACGCCATTCAAACCCAGGCACGCAGTGGACTTGCCGTCAAACGACCGATCTGGCCGATGATCATTTTACGCACCCCCAAGGGCT
>JAHEDA010000365.1 GCA_024641445.1 Gammaproteobacteria bacterium | reverse complement strand
TCGACGAGCCGGTACAGAAGCGATCGCCGAGATCAACAAAGTCAAACTGTGCCGAGCTCCACAGGATCAACTCCTCCGAGAAACGTGACAGGTGCATCATGATGATCGACGCGGCGCTGACGAACTCGATGGCGAAGTCACGGTCGCTCACGGCGTCGAGAGAATTTTCGGCGGGCGCATCAAAGCCCAACTCGTTGGCGGTAAAGGCACGGTCGATGGGATAGGTCGTACCGGCAAGGGCGGCGGCGCCGAGCGGCATGATGTTGGCGCGCTTGCGGCAATCACGCAGGCGTGCGCGGTCGCGCAACAACATCTCGAACCAGGCCAGCATGTGATGACCAAAGGTCACCGGCTGCGCGGTCTGTAAATGGGTAAAGCCGGGCATGATGGTGTCGGTCTCACGCTCGGCCACTTGCAGCAGGCCCTGTTGCAGTCGCGTCAGCTCGTCCACCACGGCATCGATCTCATCACGCAGGTACAGGCGCACATCGGTAGCCACCTGATCATTGCGTGAGCGCCCGGTGTGTAGCTTCTTGCCGGTGATGCCGATGCGCTCGGTCAGGCGCGCCTCGATGTTCATGTGTACGTCTTCCAGGGCCACCGACCACTCGAACACACCGGCGCTGATCTCATCTTCAATCTGTTCCAGCCCCTTGATGATGGCATCGCACTCGGCCTGCGTCAGCACACCCACATGGGTGAGCATACGGGCATGGGCCTTGGAGCCCATGATGTCGTGATGATAGAGGCGCTTGTCAAAACCAACGGAGGCGGTAAAGGCCTCGACGAAGGCATCGGTGGGCTCGGTAAAGCGTCCACCCCAGGGTTTTTCTTGTGTGTCGGTCATGGCGTCAGTCTGGTAAGTATTGGCTGAAGATTGGGCAGTATAGCCGGTTTGCCATGCCTTGGCATGGCGGGCGCTCGTCACCAAACACTAGATAAGCTATGGTTAGCGGCATGTTTGGTATAAAACTCGGCCTACTCGATAAACCCGCACATAAGTCCACTGGCGCAGACACCTTCCTGCCGGATTTTTGCGGTCTGCGCATGGTGTTCATGGTGGTGCTCGTCACCGAGTTGTTCGCCTTTGTACTGGTGTTGGCGCCCTCGGTCAGCAGCCTTGGCAACCGCTGGCAACACCTGGCCTTCACCTCGCTCTTTATGCAGTGGGTCGCCCTCGCCTCCAGTGGCTTGTTGTGTCTGGTACGGCCCTGGCTCGGCCGACTCAACACCGTACAGGCGACGAGCGCCAGCTACCTCATTATCTTGCTAGTGACCAGTGTCATCAGTTGGTTGTCCCTGTGGGTCCTGCACGACCCCGATATCAGCCACATTGCCGGCTTTATCATTCGCAACGTGACCATCGCCGGGATCATCGCCGCGCCGGTGTTGCGCTACTTCTACGTGCAACACCAGTGGCGTCGTCGCATCCAGGCCGAATCGCAGGCGCGGCTCCAGGCCCTGCAGTCACGCATCCGGCCACACTTCCTCTTTAATAGTATGAACACCATTGCCAGCCTGATCCGGGTTCAGCCCGGGCAGGCCGAGGCGGCGGTGGAAAATCTCTCCGACCTTTTCCGCGCCAGCCTGGGCGAGGCGACGCGCATGTATTCACTGGGGGAGGAGTTCGAGCTGTGCCGGCGCTATCTGGACATCGAGGCCATGCGCCTGGGCGAGCGCCTGAAAATCGATTGGCAAGTCAGCGCACTGCCTAGGGATGCGCGCATTCCACCGCTACTGCTGCAACCGCTGCTGGAGAACGCTATCTATCACGGCATCGAACCCAGCGTAGCGGGCGGCACGATCAGCATTCACGGCAACGAGTCCAACGGCCAACTACACATCACCATACGCAACCCCTTTTCAGCCAGCGATACACGTCAGCGTGATGGTAATCATCTGGCAGTGGGGAATATCCGCGAACGCCTGGAGGCCTGTTATGGCCGCAAGGCCGGCCTGGAGCTCACAGCCGCGACCGATTACTTTGAGGTTGTGATTAACTTGCCCTACCGTAATCAGGATGATGACGATGCGCCTCTTGATCGTGGATGACGAACCCCTCGCACGCCAACGTCTGCGTGCGCTGCTCGACGAGATCGGTGACATCGCGGTGGCGGGTGAGGCCGCAAACGGTGAAGAGGCGATCGAACAAACTGCCCGGCTCAGACCCGATGTGGTCTTGCTGGATATTCGTATGCCGGGCGTCGACGGGATCCAGGCTGCATTGCAATTGTCCCGCCAAGAACCTCCGCCCGCGATCATCTTTACTACCGCCTATGATGAATATGCCCTCAGCGCCTTCGATGCCCATGCGGTAGGTTACCTATTAAAACCGGTGCGCAAGGAGAAACTCGCCGAGGCCCTCAAGGCGGCCAGTCGCTTCACCCGCGCCCAATTGCAGACGCTTGAGACCATGCAGGCCGAGATCGAGACACCGGTGCAGAGTCCGACCCATATCACCGCGCGTGTTCATGGCAACCTGCGCAAGATACCTCTCGACAGCATTCGCTACTTCCTGGCCGAGCACAAATACGTCACCGTGCGCCACCTCGACGGCGAGGTGCTGATCGAGGAGCCACTTATCTCATTGGAACAGCGTTTTGGCGATCAGTTCGTGCGCATCCACCGTAACGCCCTGGTGGC
>JAHEDA010000073.1 GCA_024641445.1 Gammaproteobacteria bacterium | reverse complement strand
TCCAGTTCCGGGCTGTGGTTTCCTACCACCACACCCAAGGTCTCTCCCATTAGCATCTCTTCATCATTACCAGAGTCACCGACTACCAACACATTTTCCAGTGGAATCCCCCACTTCATTGAGATGTAGCGAATGGCCAAACCCTTTGAGGCACGAATAGGCAAAAGGTCAAGGTTTCGATCTTCTGAGAGGATCAGTTTGGCATGCAGATCATTCTGGCGTAACTCACGTTTAATCTCCCGCAGGGTTGGGGCACGCTCCGCATCATAGGTATAGCTTATCTTATGTGTCCGTTGCTCCGTAGCAGGCAATAACTTCAGACCTTTGAATTGGCGCATGATCCTCTTTAAGGCAGATGGTAACCAACGATAGTCAATATGCCGGTGCCAGTTGATGTCCTCGACCAATCGATCACGTTTGTGGCCATAATGAATCTCTGTCCCGACTGAGGTGATCAAAATATCCGGGATAGGCAAGCGCTTACGTTTTAAAAACCGTAAGGCAGCTTCCACCGAACGTCCAGTGGCCAGGCCATATCCGCAATGGTCTTTGTGTTTACGCAGGTGGCCCATCAGGTTAGCCAAACTCGCATCATCACCCAATAGCGTATTATCAATGGCTGCAAAGGCCAGGCGTCGCACCGTAGGAAGGCGTGACTTACCCGGCTGGGGTAAATTCATAGCGGGTGTATCTGGCAGGAATTTTCGTATTGAATGTAGGTAGGTTTCAGTGTGCCCAGGCCATGAGAAGTGGCGAAACGCCCCGTCAATACCGTTCTTTGCCCAACGTTGCCACTGACGCGTATCCCGTAATGCATGCGACAAGGCCTGTTGGATACCTTCAATGTCCAGAGGATCGATTAATTGTCCATTATCACAGTAGGCAAGTATGTCGCGCGGCCCACCATCATGAGTGGCTACCAAGGGAAGTCCCGAGGCAGCAGCCTCAATAAGAGTCAATCCAAAGGGCTCGGTCAGCGCAGGGTTGACAAAGATACCTTTGCTATGTGCAGCCAGTCGATAGAGTATTGGCACATCAGCTGGAGAATGATGTTTGGGATATGCAACCTTCCCATAAAGGTCATAGCGATCAATCAGGTGAAGCAATTGTGCCAATACCTCGCGAGGGCCCTTCTCCATTTCGCGGATGTCATCACGATTCCCTGCGACAATGATGAGATTGGCGCACTGTTTTAATTCATCGGACTCACCGTAGGCCTGTACGAGTGAGGCGATATTTTTGCGTTCATCGGCGCGAGACAGCGCCAGAATCATAGGTTTACTCGGTTCGCGCAGAAATCGACACAGGGCCTGGTAAATATCGGTATTAATCTCGCTCCCGTCAAATGGGTGGAAACGACTCAGATCAACGCCGGGTGGTATAACCACCATACGACGTGGCTGGTAATTGTCATAACGTGCGTATTGCTCTTCGATCTCCTGCTTGGTACTTGCCACCACCATCGCGGCAGTACCCAATGTGATCTCCTCAGCCTCGATACGCTGGTCAATGTGGTATTGCCGTTGAATAGCCTCCTTAAGCAGGCCCTTCTTCCGCAGTTGCTTTAATTTGTCACGACCAAGTGAGTGGCCGGTATGGACCAGTGGTACACCGAGAAGGCCCGCAAGGCGAGCACCGACATAGCCTGCATCCGCATAGTGACTATGTATAACATCTGGCACTAACCCCTCAGAACTGAGGTATTGCAAGGATCCATCAATAAATTCGTCAAGATACGGCCACAAGGTCTCTTTCCGCAGGTAGCGCCTTGGACCACAGCCGATGCGGATAAGCTGGGTGTCAGGCGCCAATAATTCATGGTCTCTGGAGTAATCGGTAGAGACCTTGCTATCGATGACCTTGCGAGTAAAGAGATCGACACGGGCCACGTCAGGATGTGCGGCCAAGGCCTTGGCGAGTTCTACTACATAGAGTGTCTGGCCACCGGTATCGGCGTCGCGTCCCAGCTCAAGGTCGTCGGCACGAATCAGGCCATGCACACTAATGAGTACAATGTATAGACCTTTATCCTTTTTGACTTTCGTTTTCATGGCGATGCTGTATTTAAGTGTATCAAACTAAAGCAGACAGCGACTTACGTGATTCAACTTGGTGCATAATTCATCATATTTAAATTAACTTGATACGATTGCAGCCATATCCAATCTCGTAATGCTATGCAAAGCACAGAATAAAGTTACGACGAAGTGCCTTAAATCTAAAGGGGAGAATGACTTGTTACTAGCAGCATGTAACCTGAGTATAGCACACCCACACCCCACCCCAAATAACACTTTTCTAATAGGGAGTTTTGTGCGACATTTACAGTGAATTCTCACTCAAATCCGTGCTCATACACTATGAAAATTGACAGCGCTCTGAAGACCGCATACGAATTGCTCGACGCCTCGGTAATGCACTATCAGGGCAAACCTGTTGGTACCCTTGCGGCCCTGCACTCAGACAAATTGGCTGCGGCGAACTATGAAGAATGCTTCATTCGTGACTTTGTCCCCTCCGCACTCGTCTACCTCGCAGATGGCAAGCCCGAGATCGTGAAGAATTTCCTTGAGACCGTGCTCACACTGCGCACGCAGGAACGTTCACTCGCTGGGCATGAGATCCAGCCGGGTGTAATGCCCGCCAGTTTCAGAGTTGAGGTACTCAACGATGGGCGTGAGGTCTTACAAGCGGATTTTGGTGAAAAGGCCATTGGCCGTGTTGCGCCCGTTGATTCGATGATGTGGTGGATGATCCTGCTCTTTATCTATGTACGGAGTACGGGTGATGAGACACTGGCAAAGCGACCTGAATTTCAGAAGACCATGCGTCAGATCCTTCATATTTGTCTGAAAGACTCGTTCGAGGTCACCCCAGCACTACTGGTTCCAGACGCCTGTAGCATGATCGACCGCCGCATGGGTATCTACGGTCACCCGCTCGAGATCCAGTCACTCTTCTACGGCATCCTGCGCATAGCACATTACCTGCTGGAAGAGACACCGGCAGAAAAAAACTCAGCCGAACCCAGCCTGCTCAAGACTGCGCAGACACGCGAGAAGGCGCTCTACAACTATGTCCGCATTTTCTATTGGTTGGACATGGACCGTCTTAATGAAATCCACCGCTACACCACGGAAGAATTTGGCACGAACAGTGTCAACGTCCTGAACATCTATCCAGAATCTATTCCTGAGTGGACACCCGATTGGTTACCCGATGATGCTGGCTATCTCGTTGGTAACGTAGGTCCCGGCCGCATGGATTTCCGCTTCTTCTCGTTAGGTAATCTCATCGCCATTATGTTCGGTCTCACCACAGATGATCAGGCGGCACGAATCATGCGACTCTACGATACGCGTTGGAGCGACCTCGTCGGCGCCATGCCCATGAAGATCATCTATCCGGCAATGACGGGGTTGGAGTGGCGTGTGCGCACTGGCAGCGACCCCAAGAATGTCGCTTGGTCATATCAGAACGGTGGTAACTGGCCCTCACTGCTGTGGTACTTCGTTGCGGCAGCGATCCAGACCGGGCGCGGCGACCTCGCCGAGCGCGCCTTCACCACCGCCGTAGAAAAACTCGAACAACACGACTGGCCCGAATATTACGATGGCAAGGCTGGTCGTTTAATTGGTCGCCGCTCGAACGTGAGACAGGTCTGGACGGCCACCTCTCTGATCATGGCACACAAACTACTGGAGAACCCGGAGCTGCTACGCCTACTTCCAGATTGATACTACAGGTCGACACAATCGTAATAGCTCTTCACGAAGATGTATCACGTCACCGATTCCTCCGTCACGATAGTTAGCACACGATAATCGGTCCAACCAGACGCGTACACTTTGGCTCTGGCCATAATGCGATTCCCAAACATCACCCCACACCGTCAAATTCATATTCAGGGGCCAGTGTTTGGCCTCCGAAAATATATTGAGCGTGGTACGCAGGTCCTGTGTCGATGAGACCTGGCTCACTGCAAAATGAAAGCGCCGCATCAGTGTGTAATACCGAACAAGATAGCGAATACCGTGTTTAAGGCGGCGCACAAGTAGAAAAACCGCCCATGCACACATCAGGATGCCTGACCATAGCCAGAACCACGCCAGATTCAGACGCCAGGGCAATTCTGCAAATTGAGCAACCAATTTACCCATCACCGGATCAAAGTACCGCCATTCCAGCCGCGGTGGTTTAAACATCCCCGTCCCGGTATAGGTATAGGGAATATCATGTACGACCGTAGCGAGTAGCCCCTGTGGGCCTAAACTCATAGAGCGGTTCGAATCAGCGGGGAAGTAGGTAGTGTCCGGGTTCGACTGAAAGACGCGCATGACAGCGGGGAGTTCATCCGGGTGTATACCCACACCGGTCAAACGAATCTGGAGTTGATGTAACACACCACTACGCACATCCCACCATGTCGGAAGTTGATACTCCACATTCACCTTGCCGACAGGTATATTGGGTGGCAAATAACCCGGTAGCGACTGTACCTCGATGGATATCTCTGGCAAATAGAAGGTATGGTGACTGACACCGCTGTGATAATAGGCCACACCCGGTAACGTCAGATGCTGTTTACCGGGACGGTGAAATATTACAGCCCAGGATTGACGAAGTAGATATTCTGACGAACCTGCTGCCACAAGGGTTGAGCGCTGTGCAGGTAAGGCAAGCACCTCGATATTTTCATCGCGAGCCTCGTTGGGTTGAAGCTGCGCAAAAGATTGTGGCGTCACCACTCCCAGTGTGACGATCACCTGCTGGCGCTGCCAGGCCGTCTGCGTCGAGATCGCCAAATGAGTGGTAAGGGGCCGACCATCTATCTCTGCCTTACCTACACTGAGTATCTGTCCCTTGAGTCTCGCCTCGGCGAACTTAAGGTCCGTCATCTTGAACTGACCAACTGCACGAGGATACACGCGAAGATGTAATCTCTGCGCAGGATAACGTCTTGTCCGTATATCCTGTATACCGGTCTCAATACCGATACGCTCGACGTGAAAATCCCTTTCCCAAGGCGATGTATCGATCTCATCCAGACGTTGGCTTAAATCGTGTCCCGTCATCGTGAGCATGAAAGGCTGTCCCAATTCTGTGTGCGAGCGTTTTAGTTGCATCTGCAATGACGGGCTAGCCACCACGGGCATCGCCATGTAAAACAAAATAACCAGAACACTCCCCCGGATTACCACGGTACGACTCCCGGTATCGACTGTGTCTCGTCCAGAGGCGCGGGGAACCCCTCTTCCATCTCGAATAAACGTTGGAAAACACGTACTCGCGCCTCTTCGATGCGCGAGAGTTGACTCTTTACATAGCTGAGCGTCTGCAGACGATGATAGTCCTGCACCGTGACCTTCCCCTCTGCTGCCAGTTGAACGTGCTCAACGCCCTTGTTCACCAGACTCTGTATTGAGGTGTCATTTTCATTCGATGGAATGACAGTTGGTTTAGACTCAGTGGGTTTCTGATCTGGATCGCCCAGGCTGATGCTGGTGTGTTCATGGATCTCCATGCCACTTGCCGCTCGCGCACTGCGTGCACCGCGTCCCTGCCGCATCAGGCTAGCGTCCTCACCCGTCCGCTCACGTACCAGCCGTTGCAACAACTCACTATATTGGAGATTCTGGCTGGCGTTGGTATCGCGGGGATTATAGCGTAAGACATCCTTAAAGACCTCCGTCGCACTTTGGTAATCGCCCAAACGAAAGTAACTGTCGCCAAGATCAAACAGGGCACGTTGACGCTGCACATCTGTCTCGGCCTGGAGGGCGGCCTGACCAAACTGGCGCACGGCATTGGAAAAATCACCGTGGCGATACAGACTTACCGCCTCACCGAAGCGACCCGCATAACCCGGTACGTCATTATAGAGTTGGGCTGCGGCTATAAAATCCTGCCGTACAAATGCCGCGTAGGCCGCCCGTTCATCTCCGAGCGAGGCCGCCTGACCTGGTTTGTATGGCGCCAGTATCATGACAAGAAAGACCACTAGCGCCAGCGTCGCGCCATGTCGTTTAAAGGTAAGACGATAAGGTGTAACAGCGACCAGCAAAAGAGCCAGCCCCGGCAACAAGGGCCAGGGATAGTACTCTTTCCAGATAACATGACGCGCCTGCTCCGCATTAAGGGCGAGTTGCGTCTGTGTCATCATTCCACGGTCATATAGACGGTCCCACTCATAATCCGTATCACTGAGCTTACTAAACACACCGTCACCCATTGCCGCAAGCCTTGCCAGGTAGCGGGCATCCATACGACTCACTACCGCCTGGAGCTCATACTCAAGCCACTTACCCGTGGCATCTCTAAGTGGCTCCCCCTCTTCAGTACCCAAACCAAGGATATAGAGATGTTGCCCCGTGGACGCGATCTCCTGCACCCGTTTCTCCAATGCAGATTTTTGTGTCGCGGAGATCCCACTAAAGTCACCATCGGTTAGCCACAACACTA
The DNA here is from genome assembly GCA_024641445.1 of Gammaproteobacteria bacterium. Taxonomy (GTDB): domain Bacteria; phylum Pseudomonadota; class Gammaproteobacteria; order UBA6429; family Thiohalophilaceae; genus JAHEDA01. Next base: position 3,298 of record JAHEDA010000073.1, on the reverse strand, counting down.
CACCCTTCGCGGCACTGCCATGAAGTTCATGTTGCGCCAAGGCCAGCGCCGCCTCGGCATCGCTGCCGTGTGTAGGCATCATCAACCCATCGATCAAGTCAAGATAGTAGGATAGCGCATGATAGTCGTATGTTAGAGGTGCAAACAGGTGTGGCTTTGCAGCATAGACGATAAGTCCGGCGCGATTCCCCGCCGCACGACCAAGAAAGGTATGCAACTCGATCTGAGCACGCCGAAGTCGATTTGGTTGCACATCGGATGCATGCATCGAGCGCGAGGTATCCACCACCACCATGACATCCAGGCCATTGCGTTGTGTGCCTTCCGGTATCTCCACTGCGATACGCGGACCGGCCAGGGCCGCCACACACAAGAGCCAACCCATAACATAGGCCGTATTCCGTGAAAAAAACTGTTGCCAGAGGGTCTGATTACCCGCCACCACAACCCATGCATGCAGGTGTGCATCAGCATATTGATTAAGGTCGCGGCGATTGCGAATTCGCTGCACGACATAAATTGCCAGTGGTAATAGCGAAAACCAGAGATTTAGTGGCTCACGCCAGTGCAGGGTATGCCATAGACCACTCATGCAATACCTGCTTTTCGCGGCAACAAGCTAAGGGCCTGCACCCAAAGTAGCAAGACCATGGCCAGCCCTAGTGGCCAGAAATAGAGAGGCTCATGGTAATACTGCGGTTTGACCTCACGTTTTATCTTTTCATGCAAACCAATATCGTGGATAGCCTGCTGTAATGACCCGGCGTCGCCAGCGCGATACATGTGTGCATGTGTGGTATCGGCGATCTCTTTCAGGAGTTGCAGATTTACCGGGTCGTACAGAAGGCCAATTTCACGCTGCTCATCTGCGGCAAAACTACTGGCGCCGATGGCCACCGTATAGATTGGAATCTTTGCCTCTGCGGCCAGTGCCGCGGCGGCCTCAGGCGCTATTACCCCAGTGGATCGATAGGTATCGGCAAACACCACGAGGATACGTTGTTTGGCTGGACTCGCCTCGGCCTGTTTTATTGCCAGGGCCATAGCATCACCAAGGGCATTGAAACGACCTGCCATAGTGACCTCGATTCGTGACAACATCCGACGCACCAGATTGAGATCGAAGGTAAAGGGCACATAGGTATAGGTGGATTCACCAAATACGATTACCGAGACTCGATTCCCCTCCAACTCTGGCACAAACCGGTCGAGCACACCCTTAAGCATACTCATGCGTTCCACGCGTTGACCATTTAACACATAGTCACGCAAGATCATGCTCACAGAGGTATCGACTAAAAAGACGATATCTCGCGCCTGAGGTGGATCAGGTAATCGCTCACCGATGCGAGCTGGCTGGGCGAGTGCTGTGATAATCAGTCCCACGACTATTGCATAGATCACATTTAGTGTACGTCGATGCGCGTTTTGCCGATGTACACCCTGCAACAATATACGCCACGGGTGTACGACTTGTTGCCGTACAGGCTGATCGCTAAGGAGTGACGCCGACTCACCCTGCTCCCCAAGGTATCTGACTCCCCACATACCTAAGGCGAGCAGTGGGAACAAGAAAAACCAGTATGGTGAGAGCCAGATAATCGCACCCGGCGTCACGGCCATATCCTCAACCAACGGTCGGCTTGGCGAAACAATGAGGCCATATCGATACTCGGGACCTCACGCACATAACGTAGTTGTGCCAACTGCTTCAGAAAGAACAGCCAGGTTGCCTCCTTGCGGATAATTTTATCGGGTATCAGCATGGAGGCCGTTACCTCATTCAGGCCAAGCCCCGATTGCAAGGCTGCTGCGATGGCATAGGCCGCATCCTGATCTGTGATCGACCCTGCCAATAGAGATCGCTTGCATCGACGCAGTGCACTTCGCGCACGTCCACGTCGTGACAGATAACGTCGCCAGATCAGAGCCCCTATCAAGATTAGAATAACAACGCTGAACACGCCGCCTATCCACCACAGCGTGTAATCGGGTGGCGCCAGTGGTGGTATGACATCTACCAGACCATGAACCTCGCTGGTGTTAGCGTTTATCGCCATGCCACTAACATCTCCTGCTCTATCCGTTCGGTCTGGGTAGTTAACGGGGTATAGTGAATACCCGCTACCTCGAAGGTATCTCTGACGGTTTGCGTTCTGTCCTCCACACTACGGTGATAGGCATCTCTAAGCAAACTATCCTGCGTATCCACCAGCGCGGCCTCGCGACGAGAAAAGTCGCGCACATAGAGTTGGCCACTTCGAGGCAAGTTCACCTCCGCAATATCCGTAACATGGACGGCTTGCACATCCTGGCGCGCAGCGAGATGCAGCAATTCCGCCCTACATGAACTATCCAGATCATGGAAGTCACTAATGATAATCACCCGACTTCCAGGTATGAGTAATGCGTTGAGGCGATGCAATATTTGCGACGAATGTAATTCGTCATGCGCCGATGTGACGGGTGGACAGGGCTCTGCCAGGGTATGCAGAACATTAAATAAATTCTCTTCCTGCGTCACCGGGTCAAGGCCATGTAGCTGTTTGTCTACCCAGAACGCGGTAAAACTCGCCTGTCGAATACGCGCCATAAATCCAGCCACTGCCGCGCAGCGTACCGCTTGCGTAACCTTCAGGCGAACGCGGGTCCCAAAACGCATTGCCGCACGCCGATCCAACACCACAACGACACCTGGGCGGCGCTCCTCGCGAAAGACCTTCATGTGCATTACGCCGGTGCGTGCCGTGACCCGCCAGTTCATAAAGCGGAATTCATCACCCGGCTGATAGGCACGACTCTCCTCGTAATCGAGGCCACTACCACGATAAATCGAACGCTGCTCGCCTTGCTGTCGTTGTATGACCTCGGGACCCAGCCGTTCATTGGACATCAAGGCCTGCACGCGTTGATAAAGCTCAAGCAACTCTTCACGCTGTAACAGTGGTTGTTGCGTGACAACCGAATCAGGCCCGAGACCATATTGCATTGTGAGATTCTGCAGGCGTTGCCACGTCCTGCGAATAGACAGTCGCATCACGGCACCGGGATGACCTGAAGCAGGTGCCGGATGATGTCATCACGGCTGACACTCGCTGCACGCGCGGTATAGGCCGGGATAATACGATGCCGCAGGACATCCGCCGCCACCGCATGAATATCTTCCGGGATCACATGATCGCGCCCATACAAATAGGCCATCGCACTGGCCGCACGCAATAGCGCAATCGAGGCACGCGGTGAGGCCCCGTTACTAAGGTAATCAGCCCAGCCCTCATGCCACTTACCCAGCTCACGG
>JAHEDA010000364.1 GCA_024641445.1 Gammaproteobacteria bacterium | reverse complement strand
GTCTGTCGCAGCCTCGATCAACCGAATGATAAGTTAATTGAACTCTTTCTCACGGCGACAACGGCACGCACACACGGAGTACAACACCTTACCCTCGTAGCACCCTATCTCTGTTATATGCGGCAGGACATCGCCTTTCAGCCGGGCGAGGCGATCAGTCAGCGCATCATCGGTAACCTTCTGGCACAACACTTCGATGCCGTCATTACTATAGACGCCCATCTGCATCGCGTGCACGATTTGGCTCAAGCCATCCCCGCCAGGCAGGCCATCAATCTCAATAGCACCGAGGCGTTTGGGAGCTTTCTTGCCAACACCCCGCAGCCACCCCTACTGGTTGGGCCCGATGCAGAATCCGAACAGTGGGTGGCCGCCATCGCGGCGAAGGGAAATTTTGATTATGTCGTTGCGCACAAACAGCGCCTTGGTGATAACGAGGTCAGCGTGACACTCCCCGACTACCCTTACGCCGGGCAGCATGTGATCCTGGTAGATGACATCATCAGTACCGGACACACCCTGGCTGAGGCGGCCAAGTTGTTACGGCAACGGCACGTCGCAAAGATCGCCTGCCTCACCACCCATGCCCTTTTTAGTGGCGAGGCCGAGAGCTTGATACACGAGGCTGGGGTTGAACATATTTGGAGCAGCGACAGCGTCTCCCATCACACCAATAGCATCAACCTCGCCCCCTGGCTGGCGCAGGCGGTCTTGTCACTCCAACAGGAATAGACATGCGTAACCCTATGGCGCTGATCGTGATGTTTCTGTTCGCGATCATGCTGGTGGCCTTGGTGCAGATCGGGATCTTTCAGATAGCCCTGGATAAACTCGGCCTCTCTGAGCACAGTGCCATGTTGATCCTGTTCTCATCGCTCTTCGGCAGTCTGATCAATCTACCGCTGGCGCGCATGCAGGTCGCCCCTGGCGTCGAGCCCCTGCCGCCACCACAACTACCGAGCTGGATGCCCAAGCCACCTCCCTTCACCGGTCAGACGATTATTGCGATCAATGTAGGGGGCGCCATTGTCCCCCTTTTAGTCTCGCTCTATCTGTATCTGAACAACCCCCTCGCCCTGTGGCAATGCCTGATCACGATCCTTCTCGTGAGCCTTGTCTGCTACCGCTTCAGCCGCCCCATCAAGGGGCTGGGTATTGGTATGCCGGTATTTATTGCCCCCATCACTGCGGTCCTGCTCGCCTGGGTGATCAGCCCGACACACAGTGCACCCCTGGCCTACATTGGCGGGACGCTGGGAGTGCTGGTGGGTGCTGATATACTGCGACTTCGCGATGTTCGCCACCTGGCCGCCCCCATTGCATCGATTGGCGGGGCAGGTACCTTCGATGGTATTTTTATCACCGGCATCGTCGCCGTATTGCTCGCCTGAAACCATGCAGACTGACGCACGCAAATCCGTTTTGATCACCGGTTGTTCCACCGGCATCGGACTCTGTCTCGCCAAGGGTCTACACGCCCAGGGTTATCGTGTCTTTGCCAGCGCACGAAAACCGGAAGATGTCACAAGGCTGCAACAGGAAGGGCTCACATCTCTGCAATTGGACCTGGATAATAGTGACTCTATTCATAATGCCGTCACAGAAATCCTGGCACAGACCGGTGGCAGCCTCGACGCGCTGATCAACAATGGGGCCTATGGGCAGCCCGGTGCGGTCGAAGACCTGCGTCGCGAGGTCTTGCGTGCACAGTTTGAGACCAATCTGTTTGGCTGGCTGGAGCTAACCAATCTCATCCTGCCGGTGATGCGTCGACAGGGTCATGGTCGTATCATCATGATCAGCTCGGTACTGGGGCTGATCGCCCTGCCCTATCGTGGTGCCTATACGGCCAGTAAGTTTGCTCTGGAGGGACTCACCGATACCCTGCGTCTGGAACTGCAAGGCAGCGACATCCATGTCGCCTTGATCGAACCCGGCCCGGTCACCAGTCGCTTCCGCGCCAACGCCTACGCCAGTTATGAGCAGAATATCGACAAGTCCAACAGCCCACATCGTAGTCGCTATGAGGCCATGGAGCGTCGCTTGCAAAAACAGGGGCCAGCCGCTCCCTTCACACTACCTCCAGAGTCCGTGTTAGAGAAGGTCCAGCATGCCCTGACGTCACGGCGACCACGGATTCGTTACTATGTCACCCTCCCGACACACTTTTTTGCCCTCATACGACGACTATTACCCTGGCGCCTACTGGATCACATTCTCTTGAAAGTCAGCCAGGGCGAACACAAATAGGGCTTACATCACTGCCGGATTATCGCTACCATACAAACACGCGCCGCGGATGCAGCGTGTAACACTTCACACGGAACAAACAAGGACATGCATGTGAACATCCTGGAAGACCTCAAGCGCCAGGCCCGCGAACAACTCCGCCAGAGTGGTGAAGATGTCGCTGACAGACGACCACAGGATCTATCTGTCGCCAATACTATCAGCGCCCTGCACCGCATCCATGAATACCTGCAGGAGCTGCTGGAGGTCCTCTACCTTACCGAGCAGGAACCCGAGATTAACTTCAGCCTCGCCGAGGGCTGCATACTCAGCCGGTTACATCGCCAGCAATACAATCTGAATCTGGAGCGTACGGACGGCAAGCTGGTGCTGACCCTCTCCTTTGCCCTCCACGTCAACGATAGCGTACGGATTAACTGTCAAG
>JAHEDA010000072.1 GCA_024641445.1 Gammaproteobacteria bacterium | reverse complement strand
CGGGCGAAGGTCGGGATGATCTGCGAGACGATACCGAAGGCAGGCAGAATCATGATGTACACCTCAGGGTGACCGAAGAACCAGAACACATGCTGGAACAGAACCGGGTCACCACCACCCGCTGCGCTAAAGAAGCTGGTGCCGAAGTACTTGTCGGTTAGCATCATGGTCACCGCACCTGCCAATACCGGCATTACGGCAATGAGCAGGAAGGCGGTGATCAACCAGGTCCAGACGAACATCGGCATCTTCATCAGGGTCATGCCGGGCGCGCGCATGTTGAGGATGGTGGCGATGATGTTGATGGAGCCCATGATGGAAGACAGACCCAACAGATGCACGGCGAAGATAAAGAACGCCAGCTTGTCGTACTGCCCAGACAGGGGCTCGTAGAAGGTCCAGCCGAAGGCCGGGCCGTTACCACCCAGGAAGTGACCACCCATAAAGACAGGTGCAACCAGCATGATGGCCGCGACGGGCAGGATCCAGAAGGACCAGTTGTTCATGCGTGGCAGAGCCATATCAGGTGCACCGATCATCATGGGCACCAGCCAATTGGCCAGACCCACGGTGGCCGGCATGATGGCGCCGAACACCATGATCAGACCGTGCATGGTCGTCATCATGTTGAAGAAGTTGGGTTCCACCACCTGCATACCGGGATACATCAATTCGGCACGAATGACCATGGCCATTGCACCGCCGGTGAGCAGCATGATGAAGCTAAACCACAAGTACAGGGTACCGATGTCCTTGTGGTTGGTGGTAAACAACCACCGTTTGATTCCAGTTGGATGATGATCGCTCATTTTAATTATCCTCCGCTGAGCCTAGCGTGAAACTTGAGAAGGCTGAACTACATCGCCAGTGTTATTACCCCACGCATTACGCTCGTAGGTAACAACCGCAGCAATATCGGTAGCGCTCAACTGCTTGCCAAAGGGCGGCATGATGCCCTTACCGTGAACTACCTGGGCAATGTGGTCGGCAACAGTACCCTTGGTAGAGAGTTTACCACCCTTGATCGCCGGGAACGGACCCGTACCCATACCATTCGGCAGATGACAGGCAGCACAGTTAGCGTTATAGACCTCTTCGCCGTGCTTCATCAGTTCATCTTTAGTGTAGACCTTACCTGCGGATGCCTCAGCGGATGCCGCTGCGGTCTTGATGGCAGTAGCCTTGGCAGAGGCCCACTTCTGGTAATCGGCCTCGGACTTCACTTCCACCACGATGGGCATAAAGCCATGGTCCTTACCGCAAAGCTCGGCACACTGACCGCGATAAGTACCTTCCTTCTCGGCCATGAACCAGCTCTCATTGATAAAGCCGGGAATCGCATCGCGCTTGACTGCCAGGGCAGGAACCCACCATGCGTGGATAACGTCGTTTCCTGTCGTGAGCAAGCGGACCTTTTTGCCAACCGGCACGACAATCGGTTCATCCACGTTCAGCAGGTAGTGATCGACCTTAGCCAGGTCAGCCTTTGCGCCCAACTGGCGCGCCTCATTGCTATCCTTGGCCAGCATACTGAAGAAGTGTACGCCCTTGGAATCAGCTACCTTGTCGTCAATGTATTCGTATTCCCACTTCCACTGCCAACCCGTTGCCTTAATCGTAAGGTCTGAGTTTTTGGTATCTTCAATCTGCAGCAGGGTCTTGGTCGCGGGTACCGCAATGGCCACCAGGATAATAAAGGGTATGACCGTCCAGACAACTTCTACCGTAGTGCTCTCGTGGAAGTGGGCCGGGGTTACACCCTTGGACTTGCGATGATTGATCAGGGAATAAATGATTACACTGAATACCAGCACGCCGGCAACAGTACAGATCCAGAAGACCAGCATATGCAGGTCATAAATTTCTTTACCGACTTTGGTGACGCTCTCCGTCATGTTCAGGCTGTCATAACCCGCTAGGGCTGTGGCAGGCCCGAGCAGGAGGGCAGCGCTCATCAAGCGGATCAGCTTTCTGATAGTTTTGATTGCTGACATACCTCTTCCTCTCCGGTTGGATACCTAATTAAAAAACCGTTCTATTACAATGTGTGTGGCGCCGTACTGTAGTTTTGTTGATGTCCTCACGGGTACATCCGTACAGGCAGCTCCCCCAGTTATAAGGCCGGGCTATGCTATGCCATGCCTAGTAACTGCTGCAAAGAAGAAAATAAAATAGGCTTATAACAAACAGATATACAAGTATCTGCTTATATACTCATCATCGGAACAATCCGATGTATTGCCAATCTAATTGTCCCTTTGAGTCGCCTTGGCTCATCGCAACAAAACCATACAGAACACGCGTTAATTTGCCAAGTAATTTTATTTATCTCTGTTCAGAATGTTACCCAAAAGAATGTTAGTAATCGCTAATTTACTAACATTGCTGATGTGAAAACAACTATGCGGTGTGTAAAGGACCATCTAGAAGAGGCTACGCATCAGGATTATTAGAAGTTAATGGCAACTCGATCCAGAATTCACTACCCTGTCCCGGCGTCGAGGTAAAACCAATTCGACCACGCATTAACTCAATGAGTTGTTTCGTTATCACCAAACCAATACCCGTCCCTTCAATTTTCCTCTCCGGATTACCCAGGCGTGAAAATGCTCTAAATATTTTGGGCTGATGCTCCTCGGCAATACCTATACCAGTATCTGCAATTCTCACCCTTACCCAACCCTCTGCTGGCGCCCCACAAGAAACTTCCACCCGACCTTGTTCTCGATTGTACTTGATGGCGTTAGAGAGGAGATTAACCAGGACCTGCCTGAGGCGGGTGGTATTACCCCGAACCAGCGGCAGCTGGTTCGCCGTGTGATTCATGCGCACCTCAATGCCGCGCTGCACTGCCAAGGGCTCCACGAGACTAAGCGACTCGCTGATAATCCCATTCAGATTTACATCTTCAGAGACCAGCTGCATATGGCCGGATTCAATCTGTGCGAGGTCAAGCACGTCATTCACCAATTCCAAAAGGTGCTTGCCTGCCGATTTGATCTCGCCAATCCCGTGATGATGCTCTGTTGTAAGTGTCTCGTCGTGCTCAAACAATTGCGAAAAACCCAGAATGGCATTCAGAGGCGTCCTCAGCTCATGACTCATGTGGGCCAGGAAGGTACTCTTGGCCCGATCCGCCGTCTCCGCCCGCAGACGTGCCGCATCCAATAATTGGGCACGCGTCTCCAGCAATTCTGTATTCACCAGTGCCTCCCAGTATTCTCGATGTAGAGTCGCCCCCAGACGAACCAGAAAAAACATATCGAGCAGATACACGAGGGCCAAGATGCGACTCTCGAAACTTGCAAGAGCAATACAGACCAATGCACTTGGCATGAGCATAGTTACAATCAGTGAACGTTGAATGTGGAGGTGTGTACTCTGATTTATTGCGCCACCTGCCGCGATACCGGCAGTGATAAAACCAGTGAGATAGGCTGGCCACAGCAAGGGGTAATACCAGTTAATAGCCGCTGCAAAAACACCCCAGGTTAGCGTCATGCTGTAGACTGCCAGACTGTATTGCCGTAGCCATCTAGCCGGATTTGGATGAAAGAGTCGATGAAACCGACTGGTCAGATGAAAACGCAACAACATACCCAACACAAATACCAGCGTAATAATGGCTGCAATTATTGGCAGATCGCGAACCACCGGCGTCGAAATAGCGATTAACACCCATAGAAATACATAGAACAGACTCGCGGTATGGGTGCGTTGAGCTAGATCCCAACAGGCCTTTTCATGGAATTTATTTTCGATCTCCATATCGTTTCAGATCCCGACTCCGCTATTCATTATATTTTCCGACGAGACTTTATCTGCATGCACTGCCTATTGCAGGATAATACATAAAGACAGGCGAGAGTAATGCAACCGTTACACCTCACAATTTGTGATGATGCAACGAAAACTAGCCAAACAGCCTGCTAAACAATTCTGATCAAAAAGTGAGTGATGGGAGCAATTGAGAAATGTCGATCGTGGACATTGACGGCATATCGTTTGAGTAGGGGATAACACCAAGCATTGGTGCGGAGATCGCCCGGCTTAGCGTCGCGATATTTTCGTCTTGGTACTCGAGTTTCGGTTCAATGATATTTGCATACCAGCCAAACAGCCGCAGACCGTCACGCTGGATGGCCTCCGCGGTCAGGATGGCATGATTGATACAACCCAGACGCAACCCGACCACCATGATGACCGACAGACCAAGGCGGCGCACCAAATCAACCGTCTGGAGTTCATCCGAGAGTGGCACCCGCCACCCCCCAACCCCCTCGACCAGAACGAGCTGTGCCCGCGCTTGCAACTGGCGATAACAATCGAGAATTTGATTCGGATCGATCTCAACCGAGAGTAGTGACGCAGCAATACTCGGGGCAATGGCAGGGGCAAAGACAAATGGATTAATTATTTCATAGGCCACGTTTTCAGATGCCGCCTGCTGCAAACACACGGCATCATCATTACGCAGACCCTCAGCAGTCTCAATGGCACCGCTGGCGATTGGTTTCATCGCCAGCGCATGCAAACCCTGTGCACGTAGTGCCCGCAACAGCTGAGCGCTCACATAGGTCTTGCCAACACCCGTATCAGTACCCGTAACAAAAAAACCTGGCATACAATTTCAGTCCGCCCGCCCATTCAATATCGATGATATTGGGATCGTTACCCTGCTCATGTCCTCGCGACTATCTTGTACCGGGGCCCAGGCATGGCCATACACCACTTCATAGCTCACCGGTAAGACGCCGTTTTCACGCAGGGACTCATAATGTTGCTGCATGCGCCCGAGTCGTCCCTTTCCCATCAGACCACGCTGGCGCCCGGAGGTTACATTATGGGCGCCGATCGTCTTGATGTCTCGCATCACACTCATCACATCGGGATAGGTCATGGTGAGATGTTCTGCATCCATCACCGGCTCGGCAAAACCGCTACGCATGAGCGCATCACCCACATCGTGCATATCAAGAAAGGCATTCACGTGATTAAAATTGTCTGCTGCGGCCCAGCTTGTACGAAGTTCCTTCAGGGTGTCGGGACCAAAGCTGGTGAAAAACAGCACACCCCCTGGTGCCAACACGCGGCGGAATTCGCTCAAGGCCTGTTGCAGGTCTCCACACCACTGCACCGTAAGATTCGAGATCAGCATATCCACGCTGGCGTCCGCCAAGGGCAGGTGCTCGGCATCACCCGCCATATAGCAGATACGCTTACGCAGACGCTGCCACCAGGATGAACGCCGTCGCGCCTGTTGCAACATGGGTAGCGCGAGGTCGAGTCCAATATGTTGGGCATTTGGGTAGCGTTCAATAAGACGATGCAGGCAATATCCAGTCCCGGTACCCACGTCGAGTACACGTTGTGGCGTCATCTTGAGATAATCAAGTCGCTCTAACAGGCGATCGGCAACCTCACGCTGGAGTATTGCGGCCTTGTCATAATCCATTGCGGCACGCTCAAACGAACGACGCGCCTGTCGTTTGTCTACATTAAAGACGGAATCATCCTGCATGACAGAACACCTTTATCTGTTCAACAACTGCTTGGGGATGGGGGATAAACGGCGCATGCCCAGTACCGGGATATAACACCAGGCGGGCATCTGAATTTATTTGTTGCATGGACTGGAGCGCCTGATAAGGAACCAGGGTGTCGCGTTCACCACCGATTAACAGCACGGGAATATCAATTTCAGCGAAAGTCTCACGCATATCGAAGTCGCGCAAAATATTCAGCCCTGTCATCAGACCGTTCGGGTCTGGCTCACCCCGCGCATAGACTCGCTCTCGCAATGTACGCAAACCCTGCGCAGCCTGTTCACTATTGAGCATCTGTAAGGCAAGAAAGCGTTGCAAGACGGCGCGATAATCCTCTGACAATTGTTCGGCAAAGGTCTTCAATACCGTGACATCCATGGCATGTGACCAGTCTTCACACCGCCCAAAGCAGGTCGTACTCGAAATAAGCGTCAGCGTACGAAATCGATCGGGGCGTTGCGCCAAGAGTGCCTGCGCAACCATGCCGCCTAGGGACCAGCCACAGAAATGTGCTTTCGCGATCTGAGCCTGAGCCAGTGTGTACAACAGGCGTGCACTAACCGCTTCGATATTCGCCTCGCCACACCATGTGCTCATACCGTGCCCAGGCAACTCGACACGGTGAACGCGAAAGTCTGTGGACAGTTGCTCGACGAAGCCATCACCCCACACGGCATTGTTCATACCCCAGCCGTGTAGCAATATCAGGTCATCGCCCTGTCCACTGCTCTGCAGTGCCAGAGGCACGTCACACGATTGCATCATTGACCAACACCCACAACGGAGTGCGATCGCAATACGCGCACCAAGGCATCAAGGAGCTGTTCCACCTGTTGCTCCTGATGCTCGGCCGAGAGTGTGATGCGCAGGCGCGCTGTACCCTCTGGGACGGTCGGGGGACGAATGGCGCTGATTAGAAATCCCTCGGCCTCCAGCGCCTGGCTCAGGTCCATGGCCGCCTCACTCGTCCCGATCAGTAAGGGTTGTATCGGTGAGGCAGAAGGCATTAAGGGCAGGCCAAGCTGCTCAGCACCCAGACGAAATTGTTGAATGCGTTCCCGCAAGGCATCACGTCGCCACGCCTCACTCTGGGTCAGGCGTAAACTCGCACGGGTGGCCTCCGCCACCGCCGAGGGCATGGCGGTGGTATAGATGTAACTGCGAGCACGCTGGATCAATGTCTCGATCAAAACCGCCTCGCCTGCGACAAAGGCACCAAAAGTCCCGAGCCCCTTGCCAAGGGTAGCCATCAGGATGGGTACCTGCTCGATAGTAATAGATTGATCCTCAAGACTACCGCGACCGTTATTCCCCAGCACGCCAAAGCCATGCGCATCATCGATCATGAGCCATGCATTTTGCCTTTCGCTAACACGCGCCAAATCTGCAATCGGTGCGCTGTCGCCGTCCATACTGAAGACACCATCACTCACCACCATGCGGGTCCGTGCATGACTTGCACTCAGCTTGTTATTCAGGTCACCTGCGCTTGCATGTTGATAGCGTTGCAGGCGCGCACCCGCGAGCAGGGCACCATCCAAGAGGGAGGCGTGATTGAGGCGGTCCTCGAAGACGCTGTCGCCGCGCCCGCACAGGGCGCTGATGACGCCGAGATTGGCCATGTAACCCGTTGAGAACAGCAGGGCACGGGGCCTGCCGCTAAACTCTGCAAGCTCTTCTTCCAGGGCGTGGTGGGCGGCGGAGTGGCCGTTCACCAAATGCGCGGCACCACTCCCGACACCGTATTGATCGATGCCACGCTGAAAGGCCTCACGCACCAGCGGATGATTGGCGTGCCCCAAATAATCATTACTGCAAAAATTCAGGTACGACTTGCCACCGATAACAAGCGTAATACCCTGCGGCCCCGCCACCACACGTCGCTCACGCAACAGATGCTGCGCGCGGCGAGTCGCCAGGTCATCAGCGAGTGCGGCGTAGCGATCCTGTCGAGAAAGATTTTGCTCGGTCACTATTGTAATGTCTTGATCCCAAGACGCTTGAACAACAACCGATCATGATCAGCACTGGGATTCGGTGTAGTGAGCAGCTTCTCGCCATAGAACACAGAATTGGCACCGGCGAAGAAACACAAGGCCTGCATGGCATCGTCCATATCCTCACGTCCGGCCGAGAGCCGTACATAGGAGCGCGGCATGAGGATACGCGCAACAGCGATGGTGCGAACAAATTCGATAGGGTCGAAGTCGTCGCTATCGGCCAGGGGCGTACCCTCGACGCGCACTAACATATTAATAGGCACACTCTCAGGGTGTTGTGGCTGATTCGCCAGCTCCTGCAACAGGCCAACCCGGTCACCACGGCCTTCGCCCATCCCGACAATGCCGCCACAACAAACCCGCATACCCGCCTCACGCACATGCGCCAAGGTATCGAGTCGGTCTTGATAGGTGCGGGTCGTGATGATCTCGCCATAGAACTCCGGTGAGGTATCGAGATTGTGATTGTAGTAATCGAGCCCGGCGGTCTTGAGTCGTTGAGTCTGGGGGCGACTCAACATACCAAGCGTCATACAGGTCTCCATACCCAGCGCCTTCACTTCGCGCACCATCTCTTCAATCTTGTCGAGGTCACGGTCCTTGGGGCTACGCCAGGCAGCCCCCATGCAAAAGCGCGTAGCACCTCGCGACTTCGCCGTCTTCGCGGCGGCGATGACTTCGCCGATCGGCATCAAGGGTTCAACCTCAAGCTCGGTATCGTAACGCACGCTCTGCGGGCAGTAGGCACAGTCCTCCGGGCACTTACCGGTCTTGATACTGAGGAGTGAACTCATCTGCACCGTGTTGGGCTCAAAAAAGCGTCTATGCAGGCTATGGGCCTTGAACAAAAGATCATTAAAGGGCAGGTCAAAGAGTGTCGCAACCTCTTCCTTACCCCAGTCATGACGGAGATCGCTCTTATTGATTAGGTCTTCTACACGTGCGTTCATGCATTCGCCTCCAGGGTTACGTCGTGCCATTCCTCGCGTTGAATGCGCACAAGGTCCAATACGGACCATGGAATCAGGATCCCGGCACACACCAGCCAGGTCACCAGCCAATATATCCAGTTATTGCCATAAAATGTCCCCGCCACCACCACGAACCCGGTGATGCCATAAAAACGATACGCCGCCTGCTGGGTGTAATAACCCACCCGTTCATTCGGGTGGTTGCGGTTCATGGCATAAAAGGCCATGGAGGCACCAAACCAAAAGACCCCTAGTGGCATCGGCAGCAGCATGGAGATAATGTTGCCGTAGTTGAACAATCGAGCAGAGGCCCGGGCACTGCGGGCGGAAATCGTATTCTGAACGGGGTGACTGGCTGACATGCTGGTGTCTATCGCAAAGAGTGAGACGCGATCATAAGACGGAAATCGTCGATGTCAACGTATAGGGAGGTATATGGTTAACAAATGGTCGTTTTTAGCACAGTTTAAACCCCAGGGGATTTGCCTCTTATGTGGTGCCCAGGGACAGCCCGGACTCGACCTCTGTCCAGCCTGCCAGACCGATCTGCCGTGGCTAGGACCCGCTTGTCCTCGTTGTGCCCTACCACTGCCACCTCATCACAGCGGCCTGTGCGGTCAGTGTCTACAGGCACCACCACCGCAGGATGCCAGTATCGCGGCCTTGCTCTACGACACCCCCTTACCCTTTTTGATCAGCGGACTTAAATTCCATTCCCGCCTGGCCCATGCGCGCCTGCTCGGGCAGTTACTGGCAGGGCGCCTGCTACACCAGCCACGGACAGACTTACCACAGGTTTTACTCCCGGTCCCCTTACACAAGAGTCGCCTGCGCGAACGCGGTTTTAATCAGGCCCTGGAGATCGCCCGCGTCGTCGCCCGTGAACTTCACCTGGACATTGATACAACCACCTGCATCCGCCGACACCCAACCAGTGCTCAATCCGAGCTTGACGCCACCGCACGCCGACGAAATCTGCGCAAGGCCTTTGCCTTAAACCAGACCACTGGCTATCAACATGTGGCGATCGTAGATGACGTCTTGACGACCGGGGTAACGGTGGCAGAACTCGCACGGACGCTCAAGTGTGCAGGGGTTAAACGCGTGGAGGTATGGTCGGTCGTGCGAACGGCAAAGAACTAGAAGTGATAATCCATATCGAGGAACAGCCCCTTACGCTCAAAGGAGGTAGCGGTGCCGGTATCCAGATTATATTGCTGATGCTTCCAGCCCCCCTGCAGACCGAAACCACTCTCCCAGCGATAACCCAACTTGGCGCTGTAATCAAATAGGCTATGGTCATGCAGGTCGATGAGGTGTTTTCCACCGACACTGGCCGAAAGCCCCTTGAAAGGCAGATTGA
>JAHEDA010000363.1 GCA_024641445.1 Gammaproteobacteria bacterium | reverse complement strand
GCCCGTGATCAATATCGCCGGTTGTCCAACGCACCCCGGTTGGGTCACCGAGACCCTGCAACAACTCGCACAGGGGAGCCTTACGACAGAGGACCTGGATGAGTATGGTCGACCACGCAGTTATGCCGATCACCTGGTCCACCACGGCTGTCCGCGTAACGAATACTATGAGTTCAAGGCCAGCGCCAACAAGCTTTCTGAACTAGGTTGCATGATGGAACACCTGGGTTGTCTGGGGACCCAGGCCCATGGTGACTGTAATATGCGCTTATGGAATGGCGAGGGTTCCTGTCTGCGCGGTGGCTATGCCTGTATCAACTGCACGGCGCCTGGTTTTCAGGAGCCGGGCCACACCTTTGCCGAGACCCCCAAGGTAGCGGGGATCCCGATTTCACTCCCTACCGACATGCCCAAGGCATGGTTTGTGGCACTGGCCTCGCTCTCAAAGGCGGCCACGCCCAAACGTATCAAACAAAACGCAACCTCCGATCACATCTGTGTCCCGCCAGGGAAAAAAGACCGAGGCAATAAATGACACGTCGAATCATGGGTCCCTTTAATCGCGTCGAAGGGGACCTGGAGGTCCAGTTGGAAATTGAGGGCGACAGGGTGAGTTCCGCGAATGTCGTCTCCCCCTTATACCGGGGTTTTGAACAGATGTTGCACGGCAAGGACCCACGTGATGCCCTGGTCTATGCCCCGCGCATCTGTGGTATTTGTTCTGTGGCGCAGTCCGTCGCGGCGGCAACGGCACTTGCCACTGCACAAGGTATTGAGATACCCAGGAATGGTCAGTTATCGGTAAATCTGATCCTGGCAACTGAAAATGTCGCCGACCACCTGACGCATTTTTATCTGTTCTTTATGCCGGATTTTGCCAGAGATGCTTACCAGAACGAGTCTTGGTATGCGCATGCCAGCAGTCGTTATCGGGCCGTTCACGGTGCGGCGATCAAACAGATGTTACCGGCCCGCGCCGCCTTCATGCACATCATGGGGCTATTGGCGGGAAAGTGGCCGCATAGTCTGAGTATCCAGCCAGGGGGTACTACCCGAGCTTTAGAGGCGCAAGAGGTGATACGAGTGTCGAACATCCTCTATGGCCTGCGCCAATTTTTAGAGACCACCCTGTTTGGTGATACGTTAGAAAATATGGTGACAATTGCTAATCAAAAGCAATTACAACAGTGGGCGGCACAGGATTCCCCCCAGAGTAGTGACCTGCGCTTCTTTTTGCATTTGTGCGATACATTAAACCTGAAGCAGCTGGGACAGGCCTATAACCGTTTCATGAGTTACGGGGCTTATCCGCTTGCCGGACAAACCCTGTTTGCGCAGGGTAGCTGGTTTAATGGGAGACAGACACTGGACATCAATGCGATAACTGAAGACGTTAGTCACAGCTGGTTAATGCAACAGAGCGTACCTAGGCATCCCTATGATGGCGTGACCATACCTGATCTCGACGTAGAGGACGCCTATACCTGGTGTAAGGCACCGCGACTGGCGGGAGAACCAGTCGAGGTCGGCGCACTGGCGCGCCAGCTCATTAGCGGTCAGCCCTTAATAGGTGATTTGGTGGCGGACTCGGGTGGCAATGTCCAGAATCGAGTGATCGCGCGTTTGCTTGAAATGGCGCGTGTGGTGATCGAAATGGAGGAATGGGCCCGGGCGATTATCGTCAAGCAAGCCTTCTGTGCAACCCAGGCGATCCCTGATGAGGCCGAGGGTTTGGGTTTGATTGAGGCCGCGCGCGGTAGCCTTGGGCACTGGTTGCGGATTAAAAAGGGTCGGATTCTCAATTATCAAATTATCGCCCCCACCACCTGGAATTTTTCTCCACGTGATAAAGATAATGTTCCGGGTGCGCTTGAGCAGGCCCTGGTGGGGGCACCATTGAGGGCCGGCGAGAGTGAACCCGTTGCGGTGCAACACATCGTGCGCTCGTTCGACCCCTGTATGGTCTGTACTGTGCATTAAATTAAAAATCACTTGTCATGTGCGCAGAGACCATAAAAGGCGAATTGATCCGCATTCATGGCACCGTTCAGGGGGTTGGCTTCCGACCCTATGTCTGGCGGCTGGCACGTACACTCCATCTGCGCGGTCAGGCGTGGAATGACGCGGATGGTGTGGTGGTGAAGCTGTGGGGTAATTCAGCCGCACTAGATGCCTTTCACCTTCAGTTACCGATGAATCTCCCTCCCTTGGCATCTATCGAGTCGATCTTGACGACGGCATTGGAAAACGAAACTATTCCTGAAGACTTTACGATAGAGAAGAGTCAGACAGGAAACACCTTGACCCATGTCAGTCCCGATGCTGCAAGCTGTCCGCTCTGCCTGGCAGAAGTGGCCGACCCGACGAATCGCCGCTATCGCTATCCCTTTACCAACTGCACCCACTGCGGGCCACGTTTCTCGATCATCAAGGCCATTCCCTATGATCGCGCCAATACCAGCATGCATGCCTTTACCATGTGCCCACAGTGTCAGGCAGAGTACGACGACCCGGAGGACCGTCGCTTCCATGCACAGCCCAATGCCTGCAAAATCTGTGGCCCATCAATATGGGTCGAAAAGGCGGGTGTGGGACGTGTTGTAGACGCCCAATATGGTGATGACCTGGCTTATGCCGCGGCCCTGCTTCGACAGGGAAATATCCTGGCCATCAAGGGTATTGGGGGCATAC
>JAHEDA010000362.1 GCA_024641445.1 Gammaproteobacteria bacterium | reverse complement strand
TCAGCAACGATAGCCTTCTTGTCTTCAAGACTAAGTGCCACGCGTTTTACCTCCAATCAGTCATTTGACGAACGTGAAAGACTTGCGCCTCTCACACCTACCAGTGACCTTCGTCAGAAAAATTCTGTCGGGGTCACCATCTGCGCGGGCTGGTCTCCCATTAAGCCAACTCAAGGCTGGCACCCGCGGTCTTTGATGGACGTCGTGTATTTCAACACGACGAACCCAAAGTTCTTTCATGGCCTGCCGTAAGGGCAGGCCCCAGTCTGCCCTACGCGAAAATAGACTGGTCGATCTGGATACCTGGACCCATGGTGGAAGACACCGTGATCTTCTTCAGGTAAATACCCTTGGCCGTGGAAGGCTTGATCTTCTTCAGATCATTAACAAGCGCCTCCAGGTTTTCTTTCAGTTTGCTGGCCTCAAAATCAACCGTGCCAATACGGGCATGGATGATACCTGCCTTGTCGGTACGGAATCGTACCTGACCCGACTTTGCATTCTTCACTGCTGTCGCCACGTCAGGTGTTACGGTACCAACCTTGGGGTTTGGCATCAGACCACGGGGACCGAGTACCTGACCGAGCTGACCGACCACGCGCATGGCATCGGGGCTTGCAATGACGACATCAAAATCCATCTTGCCGGCCTTGATGTCCGCAGCGAGGTCATCAAAACCAACGATGTCGGCACCCGCCGCCTTGGCGGCATCGGCATTCGCGCCCTGCGCGAACACAGCGACACGAACACTCTTGCCAGTGCCATGTGGCAACACAGTAGCGCCACGAACAACCTGGTCGGATTTACGTGGGTCTACGCCTAGATTGATGGCAACATCAACGGCCTCAACGAATTTAATACGCGGCATCTCTCCGAGAAGTTTGAATGCCTCTTCCGCCACGTAGATCTTGCCGGGCTGTAACTTGGCGCGAATTGCCTGAATACGTTTGCTTAACTTAGCCATTTACACACCCTCCACATCAATGCCCATACTGCGCGCAGTACCCGCAATAGTACGCACTGCAGCATCAAGACTGGCCGCCGTCATATCAGGCTCCTTGGTCTTGGCAATTGCTTCCAATTGTGCACGATTTACCTTGGCAACCTTGTCACGGTTAGGTACAGCCGAACCCGAGGTGATGCCTGCGGCCTTCTTCAGCAAAATTGAGGCGGGGGGGGTCTTGGTGATAAAGGTAAAGCTACGATCACTGTATACAGTGATCACGACCGGAGTCGGCAGACCCGGTTCGAGTTTCTGGGTCTGGGCATTAAATGCCTTACAGAACTCCATAATGTTTACACCGTGCTGACCGAGCGCGGGACCTACAGGTGGACTCGGGTTTGCCTGCCCGGCCTTTACCTGGAGCTTAATATAAGCATTTACTTTCTTCGCCATGTCTTCTCCTTACGGGTGCTAGCGCCTCGCGGCTCCCCGTTGGTTATTACTCGAGGTGATACTTACCACCCCATCATTCAGCCGGTCAGGGTTAACCCTTGGTTACCTGGCTAAAATCCAGGTCCACGGGTGTGGCGCGTCCAAAGATGGACACCTCTACACGCAGACGATTCTTGTCGTAATCGACTTCTTCCACCACGCCATTAAAGTCATTGAAGGGACCTTCGGTGATACGAACCACTTCGCCAGCCTCGAATAACACTTTTGGCCGCGGTTTTTCGATGCCTTCCTGTACTCGGTTTAGAATCGTGTCAGCCTCTTTCTCAGTGATAGGGGCGGGCTTATCACTGGTACCACCGATAAAACCCATCACCTTGGGCACACTCTTGACCAGGTGCCAGGTATCCTCGTTCATATCCATCTGCACCAGGACGTAACCGGGAAAGAACTTTCGATCACTCTTACGCTTTTGGCCATCCCGCATTTCCACAACTTCTTCTGTGGGAACGAGGACATCACCAAAGAGGTCATCCATACTGGCGCGCTTGATGCGCTCGAGCAGGGAACGTTTCACCTGTTGTTCAAAGCCTGAATAGGCATGTACTACATACCAACGCAACGCCATACTCGATTAACTCCCTTTCCGAGTCAGCAGTTCCACTGCCCAAAGTAATAAAGTGTCAAACAGCCAAAGTAACAGGCCGATGATGATCACCATCACAATCACGATGAGCGTGGTTTGTGTCGTTTCGCGACGCGTTGGCCACACTGACTTGCGCGCCTCCAGCACCGCACCACGACCATAATTGACTGTCGTCATGCCAAGCTGCGTTGAGACGGCAAGTGCGATCGCCACACCCATTATGGCGAGCAGACCCAATACGCGGTACAACAGCGCCTGATCAGCGTAGTAATAGAAACCGGTAATCCCGGCCGCCACCAATACCAAAGCACTAACTAATTTGATTCTGTCCATCATGTCCAGTAAACCGTTATTCGCACATCATGCCTGCCTGGTTGGCAGGCCAGGAGGGAATCGAACCCCCAACCTGCGGTTTTGGAGACCGCCGCTCTGCCAATTGAGCTACTGGCCTAAACTCGTTAGAGTGCTTAGCACAATGAAAGGAGCGCTTCGTTCGAAACGCTCCCTCACTGGCAGTTCGCAGCTGCTATCTGTTACTCAAAAATTTTAGCGACGACGCCGGCGCCGACGGTACGGCCACCTTCGCGGATCGCAAAGCGCAGACCTTCTTCCATCGCGATGGGGTTGATCAGGGACACCGTCATCTTCACGTTG
>JAHEDA010000361.1 GCA_024641445.1 Gammaproteobacteria bacterium | reverse complement strand
TTGTTACTCTCCAGCGCCTTGACGCCGCGGTCGGTCAGCTCGCCCGCTTGGGCAAAACCGGCAATGGTGCAGAGCGCGAGACCAAGAATGACTAAACGTAAAATAAAGATATTGCGCATGTTTAAATCCCTCTAAGCATGAGTACTGGTGTTAGGTTGTTATTAAATGTGAACTTCATCACAGATTGATTGGGTAAATTCAATAGCCTGAAAAAAAGTGTGAGGGAATGATACCTATAACGGTAGGCGAGTGGTAGATTATTTGTCGAATGTGTTGAGCGTTTTAGACGATGCGTCAAATTTAGAAACAGGAAGGTAACGATGGCAAGGAAGTCACTACTCCACTCCATTCTCTACGCTGCCGCGGCAGCGTCGATCCCCATCATGTGCTTTGGTGATGTCGTCACCGACGGCAACACGCCGACCTCGGTGGGTGCCGCACAGAACGGTGTACCGGTGGTCAATATCGCCCGCCCCAATACCGATGGTGTCTCGCGCAATACCTACAACAACCTCGATGTCACGAAACAGGGCCTGATCTTTAACAACTCGGATCAGGTCGGCGTCTCGCAATTGGGCGGCGCCCTCAGTGCCAACACCAATTATCAGGCCGGTGATCGCGCCAGCATCATACTCAATGAAGTGACCAGTACCCACACCTCCAACCTGAACGGGTACATGGAGGTGTTTGGCCCGCGCGCGGAATTCATTCTGGCCAATCCCAATGGCATTACCTGTAACGGCTGCGGTTTCATCAATACCTCACGCGCGACCCTCATCACCGGCGCCGAGATCAATCCCAATGGTCCGGTCGGTCGCTTCCAGTTAGGCAACGGTCAGATCAGTATCACTGGTGAGGGGCTCAACGGTTCCAACGTGGATTACATCGACGTCATCAGCCGTGCCGTGCAGATCCAGGCGCAGCTACAGGCCGCGACACGTTTGGGGGTGATGACAGGGAACAATACTTACGACTACGCGACGCGTACCGTCACCTCGGACGCGAGCAAGCCTGCGTCACCAGCTATGTATTCCATTGATGGCAGTGCCCTGGGTTCCATGTATGCGGGGCGCATCGAGATCGTCGCCACCGAGGCGGGTCTCGGTGTGAATACGCGCGACATGGATGTGATCGCCGCAAATGACCTGGCCATTACCAGCAGTGCGAACCTACAGGCCGGCAAGTTGCAAGCGGGCAACTCAGTGAACCTGCACGTGGCGGGCACGCTCACTCAGTACGGCGATATCCAGGCCGGTAGCGCCATCACAGCCGAGGCCGACACCCTCAGCCTCGACGACAGCAAGCAACTACAGTCCGACCGCGACCTCAGCTTGATCCAGCGGATGGGGGATTGGACCGTTGGGAATATCACGGGCGGCACGGGTACAACCACGCTGACGGCACAAGGTGGGTTGCTCACAATTGCGGGTGAGGTTTTTGCAGGGGGTGACCTCAGCCTGAGCGGGCAGGGCATTACCAATAATAACCTGCTTGCCGCAAAGGGGGAACTGGGATTATCAACACCAGGTGATTTAATTAATGCAGCGAATGCGCTGATATTTTCCACTAACTCCGTTACAGCGGCGGTCGATGGAACGTTTTATAATTATGGCGAGACCTATGCGGGAGGTTTGTTAACGGCCACAAATCGTAGCGGTGGCATGATGACTGCACTAAAAAATACAGGCGGTCGTATCGAGTCTGGTGGCGACATGACGTTAAGGGCGTCAGAGTTCGTGAATTCACATGATCAGTCTACAGTAAGGCTTACTTTTTTTGGTATCCCATTAACTTTCGAGAATATAGCAATAAAAATTGATGATGGGGTTGATCCGCTAACAGGTCTTGGCAACTGGCACGAGGTCCAGAATCCAGATTTACAACGAGGACTCATTCAGACTAGTGGTAACCTTTACATTGAATCGAATACCTTTAGTAATAACCTTTCTGACATTTTTTCGCTTGGGAATATTACTATTAATTCAGGTAGTATCGAAAATAAAAGTTATACATTCCGTGAAGCTGTTACAGATAGCTACCAAACGTGGGAATTACTGGCTCGTTGGTGCCCAACAATTTCTTTTGGGGGTGGTTGTCTTCTCGGATGGAAGGAAAACTGGGGTTGGGTTACCCACTATTCCCAGATTACACAGGATACACAAACAGCAATACCTGCCGTAATTAATGCGGGTAAAATATTTAAGACAGAAGGAAATCCAGTCATTCTAAATACCGGTAGTGATGTCAAGATCATCGCGGGTATAAAACCAACTCTCTCAACAAGTAACACTCAGAACACGTTCTCCAATGTGGCACTGCCGGGCGAGAGTATCTTATTTAAACCGAATTTAGCACCAACTCCAGGCCACCCTTATCTCATCGTCACCGATCCGCGCCTGATCGATGTCAGTGCGCTCTACGGTTCCAGTTACTTCATGCAACAGGTGGGGTACAACCCCGGTGAGGACATGACCCTGTTCCTGGGTGACGCCTATTACGATCAGCGCAGCATCGCCGATCAGATCCGTGCGCTGGGTGAACGTTATCTCTACAGCGATATACAAAACGACAACAGTCAGTATCAACAACTGGTGGCGCAGGCCGCCACCGAGCGCGCACGTCTGGGCCTGGTGTTTGGGCAGGCGCTGAATGATGATCAGATCAACGGCCTTGAACGCGACGTGGTCTGGTATGTTGAGACA
>JAHEDA010000360.1 GCA_024641445.1 Gammaproteobacteria bacterium | reverse complement strand
CTGGCGGAGCAGCGCGGTTGCCTAATCGTCTACAAGCCACAGAGCCTGCGCGACGCCAACGAAAAATTCTTTGTCAGCCGCTTCCCACCGTGCGCCCCCCCTACCCTGGTCAGCAGTAACGCCGCGCAGATCAGCGCCTTTCTGAACACGCATGCCGACATCATCGTCAAACCCCTGGATGGCATGGGTGGCACCGGTATCTTTCGCCTGCGTCGCGGCGACCCCAATCTCAATGTCATCCTGGAGACCCAGACCCTGAAGGGTAAACGCCTGGTCATGGCGCAACGCTACCTGCCCGAGATTCGTGAGGGTGATAAACGCATCCTGCTGGTGGACGGTGAGCCTATACCCTATGCCCTGGCGCGTATCCCCGCCGAGGGCGAGACCCGTGGCAATCTTGCCGCAGGTGGTAAGGGTGTAGGTGTTCCACTAAGCGAACGGGATTACTGGATCTGTGAACAAGTGGCACCGACTCTGCGCGCCATGGGGCTCATCTTTGTCGGCGTGGATGTGATCGGTGATTACCTCACCGAGATCAATGTCACCAGTCCTACTTGCATTCGCGAACTCGACGCCCAGTTCAAGCTGAATATTGGTGACCAGTTAATGGTCGCGATCGAGACACGACTGGCCAAACGCAGTTAAGTTGCGAGGGACACACATGCGTTACTTGCTGCTTATCCTTCTGGCCTCGCAGGGGCTCACTGCCTGTAGCCCGGCACCTCAAGAACACCGCGATACGCTCTATGTCTTCGGTACCCTGGTAGAGGTCACGCAATGGGGGGTGAATGATACCGAGGCCGCCAAGACCCTGAAGAGCATTGAAACCGACCTCAACTTCATGCACGAGGCCTATCACGCCTGGAAACCCGGGTCGCTTGGCCGCGTCAATAGCCTGCTCAGCACCACCTCGCGCTTTACCGCCAACACCTCGCTACTGGATCTGATCGCCGAGTCAAAAGACCTCTCCCACAAGAGTGATGGGTTATTTAACCCGGCTATAGGCAAACTGATTGGCCTGTGGGGCTTCCATCAGGATGAGATGCCCCTGGGACCACCACCGACACTGATCGCGATCAGTACCTTGCTGGATAAACACCCCAGCATGGCGGACATCCGCATCGACGGTTTTTATATGCAGAGTCGCAATCCCGCAGTCCAACTCGACCTGGGTGCCATTGCCAAGGGCTATGCCCTCGACAAGATCACCGAGGGCCTGGCGACTGAGGGACGCAGCAACCTCATCATTAATGCCGGTGGCAATCTAAAGGTACTGGGCACACACGGCGATCGCCCCTGGCGTATCGCCATTCGCCACCCTCGCAACAATGGCGTGCTCGCCGCCCTCGACACACAAAGTGGTGAGGCCGTCGTCACCTCCGGTGACTACGAGCGTTTTTTTGACTATCGGGGCAAACGCTATCACCACATCATCGACCCGCGTAGCGGCTACCCCTCAACCGGTACCATGAGCGTCACCGTGGTGGATAAAAACGGCGCACTCGCCGACGCCGCCTCCACCGCCCTCTTCATCGCGGGCGCGAAAGACTGGCAGCGTATCGCCCGACAGATGGGGGTAACGCAAGTCTTGCTCATGAGCAGTGATGGTACGGTCTACGTCACCCCTGCATTGAAGGATCGCCTCACCTTCACCACCCCACCAGCAAGGCTCATCGTCAGCGCGACGGAATGAACCGCACCGACCTCATCATCCTAGGACTGAGCCTCGCCCTCATTGTCGGTTTATTTATCCGCACCTTTCACCCGCACGAGGACGGTGCCTATGCCTATATCCGTAGCGATGGCGCAAGCGTACAACGTGTCGACTTGCATCACGACCAAATCATTCGGGTAAAGGGTCCGTTAGGTGAGACAGTGTTTGAGGTGAATGCGGGTAAAATACGCTTTATCAACTCCCCCTGCCCTAACAAAATATGTATCCACTCTGGCTGGCACGATGCCGCCGGCGATTTCGCTGCCTGCCTACCCAATCGGGTTACCCTGGAGATCAAGGGTAGTACTTCGAGTTATGACAGCCTGAGCTACTGATATGACTGAAAAGGCAACACGGCTCATCCAACTCACCCCCACACGTCAGGATGTTCGCATCGCCTGGCTGGCGGCACTGGCGATTAGTCTGCACATCCTGGAGAGCGCCGTACCCATGCCTCTGCCGGGGATAAAACCTGGCTTGGCGAATATCGTGACCTTGTTTACCCTCTTGCGGTATGGCCTCAGCGAGGCGATCTGGGTGAGTGTGATCCGGGTCCTGGCCGGGAGCCTGATCATTGGTAGCTTTCTCACACCAACCTTCTTTCTGAGTCTGGCGGGTATGTCTGCCAGTATCGGTATGCTTGCATTGTTCTATCACTCACCACTCAAGCCCGGCCCAATTGGCTACAGCCTGGTGGCGGCACAGGCGCACATCAGCGGGCAATTCCTCACCGCGTATTTTCTGTTTATACCGCATCCGGGTATGTGGAACCTGCTACCGTTTTTATTGTCTTTCGCCATAGTACTCGGCGTTCTAAACGGTATAATCACCCGATCGTTGTTACGCAGGCTGCAATGAGCACACCGACACTTTCACTGCCACGCTTTACCCCGAGTCACCCTGACCGTCTGGGTCTCGCCTTCTTCATCGCCATGGCGGTGCACGCGGTAATCATACTGGGGGTGAGCTTTAACCTCGAAGACCTGAA
>JAHEDA010000071.1 GCA_024641445.1 Gammaproteobacteria bacterium | reverse complement strand
GGTCGTATTCGCCATCACCGGCGGGGACGAGATAGTCATCGGGGATGTCGCCGATGTCCTGCATGATGGAAGTGATAAGCGACTTCACATACTCAGGTGGGGCGATGGGTTGGTCATTGAGCGTTAGCTCAACCCGCTGGCCATCGGGCTGTGATTCATCCTGTAGGGTGCGTTTACCAAAACGCCTTTCTTCTGCTGGTGGATTTTTTGTCTCTTGCTGTTCACCATTCTCTTTGGCGCCGAGCTCATTCTGTATATCGCGCAGGGTTACGCGCAGGCGTGCCTTCTCCTTCTCTACACGCGCCTGCAGGCAGGCGTGTACCTTGTCCGGGTGCAAAGTGCCTTGATAGGGGGCTGCGAGCGGAGCCACTATTTTTCCAAGTTGTTCCTGTGTCAGCCGCAACACATCATGTGCAGTGATGTGCGGCGGTGAGAGCTGCTCACGTAGCCGTGACCAGGTGACTTCGTCAGCCGTTTCCATTGGACGGAATGACTGCATGTGGCGATAGAGCCCAGGGAGTTCGCGCGCGATACATGCATCGAGGCGCAGGGTATCGAGGGCGTGATACAAACCCAAAAATTGTTCCGGCTGTCCAGACAGTGTCATGGCGCTGAGGATATCAACACGAAAACTCCCGAAGCGATTTTGTGCCCAGCAGTAGGCGATCATGGCCTTGTAGAGCTGAAAATTGTCGTCCTTGCTGGGGAGTTCGACCAACAGGCGTGGCAGGTAGATGGTCTCGGTATCGGTATATGCCGTATCGGCCTCTTCCAGCTTGAGCTGACGCCCCGATAGCCCATGAGTGAAATGCGACAACACACTCTGCACGTCTTCGAGGGCAGTCCCGGAGATGCGCTCGCGCCGCTGTTGCAGGTAGGTCTCGAAATTTTTGATCACCTCCAGTGCGGCATGCAGACCGGATTTGTCATACATGTCCATGGCGTGCAGCGACCAGGTCTCGATGATATCGCGATCGAGTCGGTCGAGGGCATCGACCGCGCAGGTGATAAATTCGTAGGCGAGGGTAATGTTGGTGCTGGCGACACTCTTGACACGCTGGAGGATAAAGTCCTGCTCCGAACGCGGTAGCCTGGCGATGATCGCACCGGCCTGCTCGGTATTGAAGAAGGTGAACTCCGCCTCCAGCCAGAGGTCCAGGTGGTGACAGATATCGTCCTGCGTCAGCACGGGGTTAAGCATGCCGGGGCATACTAAAATAAGGAGGCAGAGAGTTCATTCACCGCCACGAGCATCTCGCTGTCATCGGTGAGTGCTTGGGCTATCGCAGTATGACAGGCCGTTACGGGATTCACCCCGTCCTTGATCAGCTTGGCGGCATGCACCAACAAGCGGGTACTGGCGCCCTCTTCCAGGCCACTGCCCTTGAGATTGCGCGTCATGCCAGCGAACTTCACCAGTTTGCCCGCCAGCGCGTGATCGATGCCGGTCTCCTTGGCGATAATGTTGGTCTCCAGCGTGGCATTGGGGTAATCGAATTGCAGGGCAACAAAGCGCTGACGCGTACTCTGCTTGAGGTCCTTCAGCACGCTCTGGTAGCCGGGGTTATAGGAAATGGCGAGACAAAATTCTGCCGAGGCCTCAATGATCTCACCCAGTTTCTCGATAGGAAGGACGCGACGGTCATCGGCTAAAGGGTGGATGACAACCATCGTGTCCTTGCGCGCCTCGACGATCTCATCGAGGTAACAAATTGCACCGGCGCGGACCGCACGGGCTAAGGGTCCATCGACCCATACCGTCTCGCCACCCTTAACCAGATAACGCCCGACCAGGTCTGAGGCGGTAAGGTCATCATGACAGGAAACCGTGATAAGGGGCTTCTTTAACTTCCATGCCATGTGTTCCATGAAACGTGTCTTGCCGCAACCGGTGGGTCCCTTGAGCAACACTGGAAGCCGTTGCCGGTAGGCCGCCTCAAACACCGGGACCTCGTCACCCACGGGTTCGTAGTAGGGCTCGTTTTGAATAAAATACTCTTCCGGTTTAATTGCCTGCACGGTCATGCAGCGTCCCTCATCAGCGATTTGTGAGAGGTATTATGACGTAATTCGCCGCTGGTGATACACCGGCAATCCACGGGGTTTATGGTACGCACAAAGCGGCAGGCAAAACACGTATACTCCACCTATCCGATATAACAGATCACGACAGGTTTCGCATGACTATCGCGCCCGGCTTCAGGCCCGTCCCAACAATACTTGTATTATTTCTCTTGACCACACTGGTCTACCTCAGCGGGGTTAATACCAGTTTATTCCTGAGCATAAATCACTTGGGTTCATATCTCCCCGATAATCTCTGGGCATTTCTTTCTTATGTAGGTGATGGGCTGACGGCAGTAGTAATCATGTTACCACTGGCGTGGCGATTCCCGCGTTTACTCTGGGCAGGTTTTATTGCGCTACTCATTGGTACGCTATCCCTAACCTGGATTAAGGATGCGCTCTATGTAGCAAGACCGCCCATCGTCTTGCCAGCAGGCACCTTTAATTTAATCGGTGTGCCATTGACCTATTTGTCTTTCCCCTCTGGTCACAGTGCCACGGGTATGATGTTCGCCGTAATCCTGATGCACTTTTTTCAGAGCCGTGGCTGGAACCGGATATTACTGGCGTGGGCCTTCCTTATCGCCCTGAGTCGAATCATGGTGGGTGCGCACTGGCCTGCTGATATCCTGGGTGGCGCGGCCATGGGGGTCATTATCGGTTGGCTGAGTTTGTATATTGCTGAACGCTGGCGCTGGGGCGAGACGCTGTGGGGACAGCGCGTACTGGTGCCATTTTTTATCTACGCGAGTGCGTTGATGTATAACAACGAGGCAGGCTTCCCGCAATTTCTGTGTCTGTCACGTCTGCTCGCGCTATCGCTGTTTGCCTTCGGGGTATATTACTGGTACTCACTGTGGTTCGACCCCAAGATTATTACAGACAAAAAAAATGCCCCGCCGCAGGCGGGGCACTGACAGCATTTTTTCAAATACATGCCTAGTAATATAAATAAACGTAAGGCTGATACAGCAGGCGTGGAGACAGACGGGTTTCATAGGGAAGATGCTGATAGTAACGCCAGCCATCCTTATCGTCGTCGGTGATCTGACCATCGTGATTCAGGTCTAGTGGTGCATTGCCATAGAAATCGACCTTGGTCTGACCCACAAACCCCTGCCAGATATTACGCACGTGGGTATAACCCGCTGCAGTGAGTACGTTCGCGGCAAGCACACTGCGATGCCCGGTACGGCACAGCGTGTAGATGGGCGTATCTTTATCCGGTACCGCCGCCATCACCGCATTCACCAGCGCCTCATCGGTTTGCGGTATCTTTGGGCCAGCACTCGTACAGGCACCATCGGGTGCATGCGTTGTGCAATCCTGATTGATAAAGGGATAGGGTATGTTATAGGCACCCTCAGGGTGACCCGCGACATATTCCGAGATACTACGGACATCCACAATGACCGGGCGTCGTCCATCATTGTCATGATCTCGACGGTCGCCATGCTCTTTTCCCCAGCGACTACGCAGACCGATGGCGTTAAGGTAGGCCTCGGCGGCACTGATCTCAGACTCATAATTTCTCGGTAGGTCATATCGATTTGCGGGTAGCGGGGTGTCTGCCGCCAAGAGTTGACCAGGCAATGTGAGTATCAATGCACTCACGCCTGCCATCAGGTATTTATTTATCGTGTGAGTCTTCATACATCCTCCATAATCGTATTTTGTTTTTATTCACGGTAACTGCGAATGCGGTGATTTATCTCCTTGTTGTAGTGAGCGAGCCCGTTTACCTCCAGTGTGTCGGAAATCATGCCTGCACAAGACAGCTACTGCCCACCCACCTTGAACGGCGGGTAAAGTGCAGTATCGGGATTCTCTAACTCAAAATCAACCGACGTTTTTTCGTACTGTATTAGTAATAAAGTATATTCAGGTTAGTGAGCGGAGAATCTGATTTCATGACTCAGAAATTCAACATGTTAGATGTTTTATTTGCTAACACAGGTAAAACACTCTGTTATTTATCGTGAGAACATCATGGCTACATGAATGCGTATGACAGACTCAATGTCTTCTTTGAAACAAAGTGTGATATACGCCATCCAGATACTGGACATATATTATTGGATGCGCGCTGGCGTCTAAATAATAAACGTAAGGCTACGCAGCAAAGATTCAGTGTGTGTTTTAGACGCCGCGTGGTCATGCCCAAGGTAAGACTTTACCTGACAGGCATGACATAATTGAGCCCCCTTCCAAGTACATTACACCTATGCACGAACACATCCTCATTACACTTGCTGGTATCGGTGTTGCCGCCATAGTCTGTCAGTGGTTGTCATGGTGGCTCAAACTACCGGCGATCCTGTTTTTATTGCTCGCGGGTATCGT
Organism: Gammaproteobacteria bacterium; assembly: GCA_024641445.1. GTDB lineage: Bacteria > Pseudomonadota > Gammaproteobacteria > UBA6429 > Thiohalophilaceae > JAHEDA01. Next base: position 5,605 of record JAHEDA010000071.1, on the reverse strand, counting down.
CGCGGGTCCAGTAACCGGCTGGCTCAAACCAGACCAGATATTTGGCGACCTCCTGTTTCCCTTTGTCTCGTTGGCCGTTGCGGTCATCCTGTTTGAGGGCAGCCTGACCTTGAAGTTGGATGAGATACGCGGTCTGCAAAGTGTCGTGCGGCGGATGGTCACCACCGGCATGCTGGTAACCTGGACGATCACCAGCGTCGCCACACACCTGCTTTTAGGCTTCGAGTGGCAGCTGGCCATCTTGTTTGGCGCACTCACCGTCGTCACCGGTCCTACCGTGATCGTCCCGATGTTGCGTACGGTTCGACCCAATGCACGCATTGCCAGTATTTTGCGCTGGGAGGGCATTGTCATCGACCCCATTGGCGCCTTACTGGCCGTGTTGACGTTTGAATTTATTATGCTCGGCCATGGGGGCAAGGCGTTTGGTTTCACTGTAGTCAACTTTGTCAGCATCATCTTAACTGGCACCGCGCTCGGCGCCCTCCCCGGCTATTTATTTGGTCTGTTACTCCGTCACCATATGGTACCGGAGTACCTGCGCAATCTCGCCACCCTCATTCTGGTGTTTGCAGTCTTTGTCGCATCTAACCTGGTGTTTGAGGAGTCCGGTTTGTTGGCCGTAACGGTCCTGGGCCTGTGGCTGGCCAATATGAAGGGAGTTGAGATGCAGGATATCCTCTCATTCAAAGAAACGCTGAGTCTGTTATTTATATCTGGTCTGTTTGTTATCCTCGCTGCGCGCCTCGACCTCCGCGCACTTCAACATATGGGTCTTGCAGCGGTGTATGTCTTTCTGGTGATGCAGTTCGTTGCGCGCCCACTCAAGATACTCATCTCGACCTGGGGCTCATCGCTAACCTGGCGCGAGCGAGTCTTGTTGGGCTGGATTGCACCGCGTGGCATAGTCGCTGCTGCCGTCTCGGCCCTGTTTGCCTTACGCCTGCAAGAACAGAATCTGGCCAATGCCGACTTGCTCGTACCACTCACCTTCATGGTGATCCTCGGCACGGTCATTCTGCAGAGCGCCACCTCACGCTTGCTCGCGCAATGGCTAGGTGTAGCAGAGCCCGACCCACGTGGTTTTTTGATCATCGGTGCGAATCCGGTGGCACGCGCCCTGGCCAAGACCCTGGTGGAAAAAGAGTTTCGGGTCTTACTCACCGATACGCACTGGGAGAACATCCGCACCGCTCGCATGGAGGGGCTACCCACCTATTATGGCAACCCGATCTCAGCGCACGCTGATCAACATCTCGATCTGGTTGGGATTGGCCGCATGTTGGCGCTCTCTCCCGTGACCGAAACCAATGTCCTGGCAACGATGCGCTATAAGCCTGAGTTTGGACCAACGGCTATTTATACCCTGCAAACGGCGCAGGAGAAGACCGCCTCAGAGAAACACAAGGCGGCGGCAATGCACCGTGGTTACACGCTGTTTGGTGAGGATGTTACCTTTAATAAACTCTCCAGCATGTTGAGTCAGGGTGCGACGATCCACAGCACCAATATCACCGAGAGTTTTAAATTTGAGGACTTTCTGGCGAAGTACGGCAGCAAGGCCATACCCCTATTTGCGCTGGATACAAAGGGTCGTATCCAGTTATTTGTGGCCGATGGAAAAATGAAGCCGACGAATGGTTGGGTAGTCTTTAGTCTGATTCAAAAGGAACCCGAAATTATTGATGCCGCCGACGAGGCTAGCTCATCGCCTGAGCAAGCAGAAGCTCATTAGGGTAGATGCAGCAGACCCAGGCTTAATTGCGGCACATAGGTAATGATGAGGACCGCGAGCAATAGTATAAAGAAGAAAGGTAGCGTGGCCTGATACAACTCCATCACCGGTTTATTAAAGCGATAGCTGGCGATAAACAGATTCATGCCCACTGGTGGCGTGAAGTAACCGATCTGCATATTGGCAAGGAAGATGATGCCGAGGTGGATCGGGTGAATACCGTAGTTGATGGCGACCGGCAGGATGATCGGGACGATCAGGACCAGTGCAGAGAAGATATCCAACATCATGCCCAGGATAAGTAAAAAGATATTCAGCAGGATTAAAAAGGTCCACTTGCTCTCGATGTGGGCACGGATAAATTCAAACAGGTGGGTGGGGATCTCGCGATCGATCATGTAGTTGGTCATGGCGAGCGACAAACCCAGGATGATCAAAATTCCACCGACCATAATCATCGACTCGCGGATAATCCCTGGCAGCGCCGTGAGACGGATCTCACGGTGAATAACCACCTCAACGATAATGACATAGAGCGCCGTGACCGCAGCGGCCTCGGACACCGCGAAGACACCCCCGTAGATCCCGCCCAATACCACGATAGGTAAGGGCAGTTCCCAGGCGGCCGCACGCAGGGCGGGGAGAATCGGGGTTTTTATCTTACCCGCACCCGCAGACGCCGCCATCGAGGTACGGGGCTGTAGCATGCTCCAGACAGCGAGTAGTACCAACATCAGTATACCGGGCAGGATACCTGCTATAAACAAGTCGTCGATACTTACGCTCTGTGGCAGATTCAACTGTTGCGCAACAACACCGTAGAGAATCAAGGGCAGTGACGGGGCAAAGAGTAATCCAAGACTCCCCGAACTGGTCACCAACCCCAGGTTAAAGCGCTCGTTATAACCGGCCTCGCGCAGCGCAGGCACTAACAGGGCACCGAGGGCAACGATGGTGACACCCGATGCACCAGTGAAGGCAGTAAAGATCGCACAGGTAATGAGTGCCACGATGGCCAAGCCGCCCGGCATCCACTCCAGCAGGGCGTTGGTCAACACCACCAGACGATGCGGCGCCTTGCTCTCACCCAGGACGTAACCCGCAAAGGTAAATAACGGTATCGCCAGTAGTACGGGCGTCTCCGCCAGGCGATAGAACTCAATCGTGATCGCCTCCAGGCTGGTGCCCTGCCCGGCGAATCCGGCGATGGCGCTGGCGGCGATGACCACAAACAGGGGCACACCCATGAGGGCAAGGACGAGCAGGATCGCACTAATCATTTGGCATCAGCGGGGTGCAGCAGCACGCGCGCGGCCTCAGCAGCATGAATAAAAAAGCGCAGGGCGATCAGGCCAAAACCCAGCGGCATAATCACGGCCATCAACCATAGCGGTATGCCATTAAAGGCGATGGTCGCGGCGTGAAATTCCTCCAGCACAAACATGGCCGAGTAATACCCGAGGGTCGCAGTGACAACGGCAGAAAACAGGGTGCTCAATAGTGTCTGGTAACGCCTTTGTACAGGGGTAAATAGTCGACTCAGCACATCAATATTGATGTGACGTTCCTGCCGAGTGGCAGCGAGGGCGCCTAACAATGCAAGCCACAGAACCATGACGCGTAAGAGCGGGTCGGCCCAGATCAGACCACTGTCAAAAAAGTTACGCAGAATAATTTGGGTCACAGCAAGTAGGATCATGCCGCCCAACAGGAGGGCGAGCAGCAGGTCCTCCAGGCCGTGAACAATGCGCAACAGCTTTTGCATCTAAGGTACAGTCTCTGGATCAGTGGCCGTTGCGGATCTTCTGCAAATCAGTCTGCACCGTTTTGTAGAGATCGGTAGGGATATCGTGCATCTTCACCAATGCATCGTTGGTGCGGTTCGCAATATCATCCCAACGCTTGCGCTCTGCCGGGGTAATGGCAATGAAGTCCACGCCTTGTTGCTTGAGTGCCTTGCGCGCGTTGAGGTTATCCTCCCGGCCGCCCTGGTTAATCTGTTTGAAGGCGGTGTTCATCTCGGCCAGGATGACCTCTTGATCGGCAGGGCTCTCCTTGCTGAAGGCATTCTTATCAACCACCAGGAAACCTGTGATGTACAGTAACGGAATATCGGTCAGGTACTTGACCTTGGTGTGCCATTGAAAGGCAATGGCGCCCACGGGGGTGGCGGCGACGCTCTCGATCAAACCTGTTTGCAGGCCGGTATAAACATCGGCCAGTGACAGCGATACGGGGGAAATCTTCATCGTCTCATACAGACGCTGGCTAATACTGTCGCCCTCTGGCAACCAGTTTTTTTGTTTCAATGCATCTTCCAACGAACGCACAGGGATCTGTGACATCACGTAGGCAAAGCCGCCCTCACCGATACCGAGAGCGGTCATACCATTGGCATCCAGGCCGGCCTTGATGGCACTGTCGATCTGGTTACGTAGTTGGTCTACCTCTTTATAGTCACGGAATAAAAACGGCAAACTGTAGATCTGCGTTCCGTTGTAAACATCTGACAACTCACTGGAGGTGAAGGCGCCACCTTGTAGTTGGCCAATGCGGATCTTGCGCAGCAGGGTGTTGCCACTGCCCATAACGCCGCCGGTGTAAAATTTCATCTTGACCCGCCCCTGGGTCTTTTCCTCGATGCGTTGTGCACCCGCACGAATGGCCTGCATCCAGGCCGTACCATCGGGCGAGATGGTTGCGATCTTGAAGGTCTGCGCCGAGACAGAAACACTCAAGCTCGTTGCCAGGATCACCCCCACCACACCTGGCAGGCGGAATGCTTGTGTGGCGAGACGTCTAAAAATAATCATTGGCACTCTTCTTTAATTCCTGGGCCTCAGCTTGGGCCAGTACATTCATCAGGGTGAGACCGGGGGCCTCGGGATTGGCAGTGAGCACGTCATTCAAGAGCTTGTCGTGCAGTGCTCGATCATAAACCAAACGGGCGTAGTGTTTGGCGAATAATATCTTGGTCATCAAATTCTTGTCGTGAGAAAGCGCAATCGCCCTCTCAAAGTGCGCCTTGGCCTCGTCCGGCTTACCACCCATGCTGGGTGGGCGCAGTGTCAGCAACACACCCAAATAGACATGGGCGCCACCCTCGTCGAAGCCTTCCTGGGTCGAGACAACGTGCTCCATGATTGCCGTAATCTTTGGCAGGTCGGCCACTGCGGCCCAGTCCTTGCTCCTGGCCTGCACCAATCCGGCCCAGGCGGTCCCTAAACCATATATATAAGGTACATCCTCGATACGCGAATCCTGTGACAGCGCACTGACAAAGCGATCGAAGGGTTGATTGTATTGCTCGCAGAGACTCCGGCGTTGCTCACACAGGGCTCGCAAGGCATAGTTGAAGGCCTTTTGTGCCAAACGCCCGGCACGTTGCTCATCTTTCACAAAGACCCCGGCATAGGAACCGTAGAGCTTCGAACCACTCAGGAGCAGCTGCCGATCATCCGGGCTATCGTTAATGAAGCCATCGATCATCAGCAGGTAGGCGGGTGCACCGGTGCGCACCGTCTCGGGGTCATTTTGATTAAGGATACCCGCCGACAGGCTGGCCGCCATTTTTGAGGTGGCCGAGCTAATCAGGCTGGCGCAGCCAGCAAGCGTCAAAAGCAGAATAAGGGTGATAATCCGCATTGTGTAAGGTCCATACTAATTTAAAGGTCTGTCACCGTTTGACGACCTGGCCACTCAAAATGGCTGCCTTGCCCTGGCCGGACGCGATCTTAACTGAGTAGACGGGTGTTTCACTAGGGACATTAGTCTAACTTGGTTTCAGCGCTTTTCAATAAACGCGAGCTCAGGACCACCGCGCAACCCAGCATATTGAGGCTGGATATGAGGGTAAACAGCGGATCGTGC
>JAHEDA010000359.1 GCA_024641445.1 Gammaproteobacteria bacterium | reverse complement strand
TGCTTTTTCGTATGTTCTGCACCCGTTCCGGCAACATGCTCTGACCAACGCCGTGGCATATCATCGGTTACGCCGATATAAAAGCTATTATCGTCGCAAAGAAGCACATACAACCACCAAGCCCCTTTCTTCGGCGCAGGTAAACCTTTGGCTTTGAATTGTTCGAGTTGTTGTTCTTCCCATTTTTCGCGGCGTTCTTTGAGGATGCGTTCGAGTAATTGAGAAGCGGGTTCGAGTTTGGTCGCTCCCGGCGTCCTGCCTCCCGCGACATTAGCACTTCCTTGTGCGTCATCTTTGTTTCTTGCCTCGCGCCATTCTTTGGTGAGCTCGCCGGTGACGGCGGCTTTGAGGACGGATTGGCGGTATTGTTTGAGGAGTTGTTTGGCTTTTTTTAGGGCTTCGATGCCGGCGTCGATATGGGAGAAGAGTTCTTCGATTTTGGCGACGATGCGTTTTTGTTGTTCGGGGGGTGCTACAGGTATTGGTGTTGACTCCACTGCACCTTTACTTAATTCTACTTGATTTGTTGAACCTGACTGCATAGCTTCAATACTGTTTTGTACTGCTGGCCCCATCACCCAGTAATGCACATACTTAGGCTCCATACCTTCACCAGATCGCACGATTGTCACGTGACTATCTGCCACAAGTTTTTCACCTTCTTTTAGGTGAACAATCGCAGCTCTGCCGATAGTTCCAGTACCAGTGCTATTCCAAAGTAAATCACCGTTTTGTAGATAGCGTTTTTCATCCCACTGTTCGAATTGATCTGGATGAATATATTTCACATGCTCCCTGTCAATGCCATGCCATCGAATGCATTTTTGATTTACTACTGGGAGCTCGCTGAACTCCGTGTACTTTGGCGATTTACCGCGCTGAATGTATGACGCGATATCTCCTAGAGTGGAAGCAACCCACCCTTTTGGCAGTTCATCTTTTTTTATTTCTACTTTCTTTGCTTTTGTCACTTAACAACCTTCACGCTATTAAATAGCCATTTAATTCTTGGATTAAATTATCTAAATCTTTCCCAAACAACTCTCTCGCTTTTAACAACCCACCTGCCTGCCTTGATGGCGCAGGTAAACCCTCCTGGTTAAAGGGGATGTAGTTAAAGTCGCTACCCTTCGGGCAGGTGGCGCCATACAAAAGCTTTTTCACGGTGCTAATATCGAAATTACTGCAACTCATTGTTTTTTTGACCTATTCTCTTTTTTGTCATGCCGATATCCTGCTGCGGCCAAATCTCACGTTGATTTCTGGATGAGGAGCATCTATATTTGGGCTGTGGGCTGATCACTGCGTAGCGGGGGTTGGCCCCTTTCATTTGGGCAGCACCACTAAACCATACCCCTCGTAATTTCCCGCTCTGCCTCTGCGAAATTTCGATTCTATAATCCGGTAATCTTCCTTAACGGTTTTACCTAATATACACCGCCCAATCGGTGTTACGACCAGATCGGCCAGTTGCAGTCCCGCCAAATTTGCGGTTTTTGGTCGCAGGTTCAGTCCGGTAATACGCCGTTCTATTTCACGGGCCTGCATATAGCGTGTACCCTGAATTTTTAAATTCAACCAGGCTAAATCCAGCTCACGGTCTAACGTTGCGTCGCGCCGTTCCGCGACAATGACACCCGCATCTTCTCTGTTACCCACTTCCATACAAAACCGCTCGACAAGAATATCCAGACTCATCAGGTAGGGATCCAGCGCCGCAACCCCATAACGGGAAATATGCTCGTCCTTGCGAATAACACACGCCACCACGGTATATTCAATGGAACTCATAAGGCCGTTCAGCTCATTGTAAAAATTCTCCCGGTATGTTTTTTCTTTCATCCGCTCAAAGCCATTTCTGTTCCGAGTGATATCGGCGGTGTGTAATATAATGTCTGTTCTGCCAAAGTGACGCTGCTTAAACGCGTTAACCTGGTCTGTCAGTTCACCCGCTGCGTATTCCTGGTCAACGATAACGCCACCCAGGACAAACAAAGGGTACTGAGGATCGATGATTGAAAGGTTATGATCGCCCGATTCATCGAGAAATAAGACCTTCATTCAAACGCCTCCTTGTATTGATTTATTAATGGCTGGCGATGTGGCAGCTTTTTTGATCAGGGTGAGTGTCACTTCCAGTTCTTTGGCGTTTTGTTCGAAGCGTTGCTGGTTTAGGGTGTAGCCTTTAACAAGGTGCTCGTTCAAAAGCCGTGTTGCCCATTGGCGAAAACGCGTGCCATTTTGGGACTTCACTCTGTAACCTACTGATATTATTACATCCAGGTTGTAGAATTTGACAGGTTTATCCGAATTTGCAATGTGCATATTTTGCACATTGCTTTTTTCGACTAGCTCACTCTCCTTGAAAATGTTACCAATGTGACGTGTGATAACAGATCTTTCTCTCCCGAAAAGTTCGGCCATTTGTTCCTGTCGAAGCCAGACTGTGTCTTTCTCCAGCTTTACCTGAATTTCGCCATTCTCGGCTTCAAAAATTGCTATTTCAGTCATACGATTAGACCCAAAATTGTTCCTGCATTTTGTTCATTTTCGCCGTTCGAACTACCGAGGATTCCTCGGTAGTTGCCGGTAGCTCTAACTTTCCGGGTTCACAGATGCCCTTCAATCTCATGATAAGGTATTGCTTTCCGTCGGCGGCAGTTGTCAAGGATTCCTTGACAACTGAATCGTTATGGTCAGTCATTTGCACGCTC
>JAHEDA010000358.1 GCA_024641445.1 Gammaproteobacteria bacterium | reverse complement strand
GCGATTAAAAAAATCACCGAGGTGAACACGGGCATTCTCGCGGTCTCGGCCAAACGCCTGCGTGCGTGGTTAAAACAGCTCGATAACAACAACGCCCAGGGCGAATACTATCTGACCGACACCATTGCCATGTCGGTGAGAGACGGTATTCCAGTTCAGGCCGTGCACCCGGCGAGCGAACCTGAGGTCATGGGGATCAACAGCCGCAGCCAGCTGGCAGAGATGGAGCGCATTCATCAACGCGTGATTGCAGAAGCCTTAATGGCGCAGGGCGTTACGCTCATCGACCCGGCACGCCTCGATGTGCGGGGTGAGGTGGAGTGCGGGCGGGACGTGACGATCGATGTCAACGTGGTCCTCGAGGGTAAGGTCGTCATCGGTGAAGGTGCGCGCATCGGCGCCAATTGCGTGATCCGTGACAGCGTCATCGAAGCCAATAGCGAGATCCTGCCCATGTGTGTGATCGAACAGGCGCGAGTCGGGTGTGGCAGTCGCGTCGGTCCTTTCTCGCGCCTGCGTCCCGGTGCCGATCTGGTGGGTGACAACCATATCGGTAACTTTGTTGAAATAAAAAACAGTCAGATTGGCCAGGGTAGCAAGGTCAACCACCTCAGCTATGTCGGTGACACGACCATGGGGGGGCAGGTCAATATCGGTGCAGGTACGATTACGGCCAATTACGACGGCGCCAATAAACATCGCACCGTGATCGAAGACAATGCCTCCACCGGCTCGAATACCGTACTGATTGCCCCGGTCAAGGTGGGTAAGGGTGCCACGCTGGGTGCGGCCACCGTGCTGCGCAAAGACGCGCCGGAGGGTAAACTGACACTGTGTGTGATCCCGCAGAAGACCCTCGATGGGTGGAAGCGACCGAGCAAGAAAAAGTAGCGGGTTGCCTGGTACGCGTAGCAAGGGTATGACGGTAGAGCATGATGAACAATGTATCAGTTATGTTTGCGCTAGCGAAGTGAAGTGAAGGGTTACAAGGGATAATTGGTTTACTGGTAAGCGTAGTTGGTTGACTCGCCACGCTACCAGCCACTAGCAACAAGGAACTGCTCTTATGTGTGGAATTGTCGGTGGTATTGCACAGCGTGACGTCGTGCCGATTTTACTGGAGGGACTCAAACGCCTGGAGTATCGAGGCTATGACTCGGCGGGTGTCGCGGTGGTTGATGACAAGGGTTGCATCGATCGTGTGCGTATGCCGGGCAAGGTTATGCACGTCGCCAATGAGATCGACAAAACAGGGCTAAACGGCAAGATTGGTATCGCCCACACCCGTTGGGCGACACACGGCGAACCCACCCAGGCCAATGCCCACCCGCACGTCTGTCGCAAGACCGTGAGCGTGGTGCACAACGGCATTATTGAAAATCACGAGACCCTGCGCGAACAGCAGAAGAAGGCCGGTTATGAATTTACCTCAGCCACCGATACGGAAGTCATCGTGCATCAGGTCTATGAGCACCACATCAATAAAAAGAAAGACCTGCTCACCGCCGTGCGTGACACCGTCGCGGAGTTGGAAGGCGCCTACGCGATTGGTGTGGTCAGCACCCAGGACCCCGCCCGCCTCATCACTGCGCGACGTGGTAGCCCTCTCGTCATTGGTGTGGGCATCGGTGAGTATTTCATCGCCTCGGATGTAGCGGCGCTGTTGCCGGTGACCCAGCGCTTTATCTTTCTGGAAGAGGGCGACATCGCCGAACTCACCCGAGACGGCGTGCGTATCTTTGATGTGAGCGGCAAGCCAGTTGAGCGTCAGACCAAGGAGAGCGAACTCTCTGCCGACGCCGTTGAGCGTGGTCAATATCGGCACTACATGCTGAAAGAGATCTACGAACAGAGCCGTTCCGTCGCCGATACCCTGGAAGGGCGTGTCACTCACAATAAGGTTATCGAAGAGGCCTTTGGCCACAAGGCACCCGCCATCTTCAAGGCTGTGCAGGGCGTGCAGATCATCGCCTGTGGCACCAGCTTCCATGCCGGTCTGGTAGCGCGGCACTGGTTGGAGTCCATCGCCGGTATTCCATGCAGTGTCGAAGTCGCAAGTGAATTTCGCTATCGCAAACCCGTAGTGCGCAAGAACTCGCTCATCGTCACCATCTCTCAATCCGGTGAGACCGCCGACACGCTGGCCGGCCTTAAAGAGGCGAAGCGTCTGGGTTTTGGTCACTCACTCTCAATCTGTAATGTCCCCGAGAGCTCACTGGTGCGCGAGTCGGACCTGGTCCTGCTCACCCGCGCGGGCCCGGAGATCGGCGTCGCCTCGACCAAGGCCTTCACGACCCAATTGATCGCGCTGATGTTACTCACCATCGCACTCGGTCGTCACAACGGCATGAGCGAGGCCGAGGAAGAGCGGTTGGTGAAACAGTTGGTAGCCCTGCCCGGCAAGGTCGAACAGGTCTTAAAGATGGACGACGCCATCCGCCTGATGGCCGAGCGCTTTGCCGACAAGCACCACGCCCTCTTCCTGGGTCGTGGTCTGCACTATCCCATTGCCATGGAGGGTGCGCTCAAACTCAAGGAGATTTCCTATATCCATGCCGAGGCCTATCCCGCCGGTGAGTTAAAGCATGGCCCTCTGGCCTTGGTGGATGCCGACAGCTTTAACATGCTGGCAGATCAATTCCCGATCTTTCTAATTACCAATTTGCCATCAGCGCTTTTTGAAGGGCGGGAAAAAAACCTGCAGCTGCACAAGCTGAAG
>JAHEDA010000357.1:1408-2722 GCA_024641445.1 Gammaproteobacteria bacterium | reverse complement strand
ATAGACCATACCCATGGCCCCACGACCAATCTCGCGATCAATTTGATATCGTCCCAGCATGGGCTTTTGGATGCCTGGACTACTCAGGATTAAGGTCCCATTGGCACCGCCGCCACCGCCGCCACCGCCACCAAGCACCACCATCTCCGACATCTCGCGGTTGCGTTTGAGGCGTTGATCCACATCACGGAAGTTTCGCACCTGGCCATCAAGCTGCTGGAAGACCTGCGCCGCCTTGTTAAATTGACGTTTGCGTTCAAAGTCCAGCCCCAGGCTATACAGGCGGTCACATACCGTTTCGGTCATCAGGCACTTGCGATATTTTTCAAAGGCCTGGTCAAGCTGTCCCTGCGACTGCAACGACTGGCCCAGCATCAGATTTGATTCAGACAATTCCTGTCGAATGCCACTCACCTTATCTTCAATGGCCTGTTTGATTCCCAGGATGAAATGCCCAAGGACCAGGGTTAATGCGGGCAACATGAGGGGTATCCAAATCCCCTTGGCGATCATGCTGATAAAATGGGCATTCAACAAAATAACCAGCAAGAGTGAACTCAGGGCCATGCCGGTCCCAAAACGAAACCGTGGCAGGACGAACATAAGATAGAGGGTGATTAATACCAGGGCCGCATATTTTACGCCCTCGGCCCACTCCGGCCGTGTGATCAGATCTTTGTTCAGCAGCGCCGAGACAATGTGCGCACTCGCGAGTACCGGTGGCAGCGTGTGATCCAGCGGGGTATCCAAATATGCGGCATTGCGTGCCGAGAATAATCCAACCAGGACGGTCTTACCCCGGAGTGACTCATGCGGCGTAACGCCCTTGAGAATATCTGCGGCAGAATAGACTGGAAAGGCCGAGCGCCCATCCACGTCGGAATAGAAATAGGGATAGATAAACAGATGACGATCGGTATTCACCTCTTCAAGGCCAAGACGAATGCGTTGATTGAGTTTGACCTCAATGTTCTTGGCACCAAGACTCAGACTGCGCGCGGCTACCATCAGGGTAAACGAGGGGAGATATTGATCACCGTACTGATACACCAGGGCTTCACGATGCAGCTGTGTCCCTGTGTCGGTGTTTAACGGAAACACCCCAACGGCATCCGCACGCTCAATAAATTCAGTGAGAGGAGGCCGTAGCGAGTTCAAGGTCGTTACCGGGTTGGGTAAGAACCAGTGTTCAATCCCCTCCTGACTTGGTATACCCAATATCTTGGGCAAGGCAAATTTACGACTCAATGTCAGACTGGCATCGAAATCTGTGGAAGATAGAGGCTCGGAGGAGTAGTCGGCTGCCAAGACGAT
>JAHEDA010000357.1:0-1343 GCA_024641445.1 Gammaproteobacteria bacterium | reverse complement strand
CAGTTGCCCCAGGGCCTTGGCAACCATCGCCTGAAGATTTTTATCTGCGCTATTGGCGAGGCTTTTGTTTAATTCTTCCAGAGCGCCCATACCACTGCTGATCTGGCGAGAGTCGAGCGGTAAGGCAAATCCTACAACCCTGGCCTGTGCCTGATCGAGTTTTTCATTGAGGGTAGCCAGAATGTCGCGTGACCACGGCCAGGCACCAAATTGTCTTAGCGCGGCATCATCAATACCCACGACGACAACATTGGGGTTGACCGTTCGCTGTGGTGAAAACCGCATGCCCATATCGTAGGCGAGCCAGTCAATCCCCCGAAGCTGCCCCAGGAGACCCGCACAGGCCACCACCGCCGCAACAATAAGGCCGAGAAACCAATCTGTTTTCCAGAACGCCGTTTTCATATTGTCGTTGTTTTGGGCTGCTCCGCTCATACAGCGACGGTTAATTGAGGCACCGGCTACTGCGAATAAAAAAATGGTATACCTTGTAGGGGAAACAGGGCAAGTAACTGCCTGAACTTCCAAGCTCTCGGATTATATCGGCAAGCCGGGAGGCGACATGAGCCGCCTCCCCACGATGGGTGCTGATCAGACCCCTTCCTTGGTGGGGATCTTGAGGCGGATGTGCAGCTCGCGTAGCTGCTTCTCGCTCACAGTGGAGGGGGCCTGGGTCATCAGGCAGCGTGCGGTCTGGGTCTTGGGGAAGGCCATGACGTCACGAATCGACTGCGCCCCGACCATCAACATCACCAGACGGTCCAGGCCAAAGGCCAAACCACCGTGAGGTGGGCAACCAAACTGAAGGGCATCCAGCAAGAATCCGAATTTATCGCGTGCCTCGGCCTCATTGATACCCAGCAGCTCAAACACCGCCTGCTGAATGTCCGAGCGGTGAATACGCACAGAGCCACCACCGATCTCGGTACCGTTGAGGACCATGTCATAGGCCTTGGATAAAGCCGCACCCGGATTGGCCTTGAGCGCAGCCGGGTCGTCTACGCGCGGTGAGGTGAAGGGGTGATGCAGGGCGGCCCAGCGCTTTTCGCCCTCGTCGTACTCAAACATGGGGAATTCCACCACCCACAGCGGCTGCCAGCCGTGCTTAACCAGCCCGAGGTCATGCCCCAGTTTTACGCGCAGGGCACCGAGGGACTCATTCACGATCTTGGCCTTGTCGGCCCCGAAGAAAATGAGATCACCATTTTTGGCCCCGGTGCGGGAGAGGATCTCGCTGACGGCATGGTCGGAGAGGAATTTTACGATGGGAGACTGTAGGCCCTCCCTGCCCTTGCTGGTGTCGTTGACCTTGATATAGGCCAGGCCCCTGGCGCCATAGATGC
>JAHEDA010000356.1 GCA_024641445.1 Gammaproteobacteria bacterium | reverse complement strand
GATACTGCGGTATTGGTCTATGCGCTGTTGGACCTTACGGAACAGGTGGGCTGGCGTCTGAGGCGCAACGGCCTGCGTGGTCGAACGGTAAATTTAAAACTACGCTATGATGACTTCCGTGCCCTGACCCGTTCACAAACACTCACCGAGGTGACAGACGCGACGGCGGTGCTTTGGCAGACGGTTGAACCGATGTTGCGGCAGTGTCTGCGTGACTCGACTCAGCCGGTGAGGTTGATCGGCATAGGCTTGAGTGGTTTGCAGGACATGCGTGAGGAGAGCCCGGTGCAGATGGATTTATTCAGTAGCAGTAAACTGAAACGCTATCACGCTGTCGATGCTGTGGCAGATTCCATCAAGGACCGTTTTGGTCAGCATGCCATTCGCCGTGGCAGAAATGTAAGTGATGAATAGACCTCTCATGTTTCGATTACCCATAGGACATCTGTATGACCGATAGCCCCGAACGGCAACAGGCGCAGGCAGCCCCACGCGTTACCTACCTGCATGATTACCAGCCGCCGACCTTTATCGTTGAGAGGGTCGAGTTGCGATTTGATTTATATGAAGAGGCCACTCAGGTCAGGAGTTGTCTGCAATTTCGTCGTAACACCGAACACAGCGATGTTTCGGCACCCCTGCGGCTGGATGGGCACGAGATGGAATTGATTTCAGTGGTGGTGGATGGCGTACCTCTTACACCACAGGACTACGAGGTCACCGAGGGCGAACTGGTGATCTCGCAGGTACCCGAATCCTTTTCGTTGGAGATCGAGACGCGCATCAATCCGGCTGCCAATAGCGCATTAGAGGGGCTTTACCTCTCCAGTGATATTTTGTGTACACAGTGTGAGGCCCAGGGCTTTCGTCGTATCACCTATTTCCCGGATCGCCCCGATGTCATGTCGCGCTACCACGTGACACTGGTGGCCGATGGACAGAAATATCCCGTGTTGCTATCCAATGGCAATCTTGTCGAATCAGGTGTTACCCCTGATGGTCGGCACTACGCCGTGTGGGATGACCCTTCGCTCAAACCCTCATACCTCTTTGCCGTGGTTGCGGGTCAGTTGCTCTACAAGGAAGATTATTTTACTACCATGAGTGGTCGCCGAGTCACGTTACGGATCTACGTCGAGCCTGAGAATATCCACAAGTGCGACCACGCCATGCGTTCCCTACAGCAAGCAATGCAGTGGGACGAAGAGACCTATGGGCGTGAGTACGACCTCGATATCTATATGATCGTGGCAGTCAATGACTTCAACATGGGGGCGATGGAGAATAAGGGACTCAACGTCTTTAACGCCTCGTGCGTGCTGGCCAGCCCGGAGACGGCCACGGATGATGATTATTACACCATCCAGAGCATTATTGGGCATGAGTATTTCCACAACTGGTCGGGTAATCGCGTGACCTGCCGTGACTGGTTTCAATTGAGTCTAAAAGAAGGCTTTACCGTCTTTCGTGATGAGGAGTTTTCTGCCGATCTTAATTCCCGTGCGGTCAAGCGAATTGATGATGTGAATGTCTTGCGTACACACCAGTTCGCCCAGGACGCCGGACCTATGGCGCACCCAGTACGACCAGATCAATATATTGAGATCAGTAACTTTTACACCGTCACGGTCTACAATAAAGGTGCCGAGGTTGTGCGTATGCAGCGCAATCTGGTGGGGGCTGAAGGATTCAGGAAAGGAACCGATCTCTATTTTTCCCGGCATGACGGCCAGGCAGTGACCACGGATGATTTTGTGCGTGCCATGGAGGATGTCAACCAGATTGATCTGGCTCAGTTCAAGCGCTGGTACTCGCAGGCGGGGACGCCGGTCATCACGATGATGACTGAATATAATCCCACGGTCGGGGTCTTTACACTCACCCTGCGACAGATCTGTCCGGCAACACCTGGACAGACAGAAAAACTACCCTTCCATATTCCCATTGCGATTGGCCTGCTTGATCATAATGGAAAGGAGTTGCCGATCCGATTTCAGGGGGAGGGCAGCGGGTCGGCAACAAAAAACCGTGTGCTCGAACTCACTGAGGCGGAACAACAGTTTATCTTTGAAGGCTTCACATCAAAACCCGTTGTATCGTTGCTAAGGGATTTCTCTGCCCCAGTGAAGATCGTGGCTGAACGTACTGACGATGAACTGGCCTTCCTCTATGCACACGACACCAATCCTTTTAATCGCTGGGATGCCGGTCAGCAGTTAGCGCTGAAGACCCTATTGCGCCTGATTACGGACTATCAATCGGGTGTGAAACTACAGATTGAGAAGACATTTATCGATGCGGTGCGTAAAACTTTGTTGAATTCCAAACTGGACCTGGCGCTGATTGCTCAGGCCATCACCTTGCCGAGCGAGGCCTATATTGCGGATCAGTGTGAAGTTGTAGACCCGGATGCGATCCATGCGGCGAGGGAGTTTGTGCGCAGGGTCATTGCGATGGAATTAAAGCAAGAGTTTATGACCCTGTATCGGACACTCTCTGTCCTGGAACCGTATGTGTTTAATGCGGCGTCTATGGCGCAGCGGGCCTTAAAGAATGTCTGTCTTGCCTATCTGATGCAGGGAGGTGGTGATGAAGCGTATGCGCTGTGTCTGGATCAATATCGGCACGCAAATAATATGACCGACTCTATGCAGGCGCTCATCCAGCTTGCTCACCACACGGGTCCAGCACGTGAGTCAACACAGACAGACTTTTATCAACGGTGG
>JAHEDA010000070.1 GCA_024641445.1 Gammaproteobacteria bacterium | reverse complement strand
CTTCACCGCCGAGACCGCCATGCAAGGGCTCGAAATGGCCTACGCCCGCGATGAGTCGGATGAGTTCATCCAGGCCACCACCATCGTGCCCAAAGGCAGCAAGGCCGTACATATCAAGGATGGCGATGTCGTTATCTTTATGAACTACCGCTCGGATCGTGCCCGCCAGATCACGCGCCCCTTCATCGAGGCCGACTTCGATGCATTCGAGCGCGCCGTGATCCCCAAGATTGGCCGCTTTGTCAGTCTGACCGAGTACAAGAAAGATTTCGATATTCACGTGGCCTATCCGGCCGAGCGCCTGGCCAATGTGTTTGGTGAATATATCTCCGGACTCGGCCTGCACCAGTTACGCATCGCCGAGACCGAGAAATACGCCCACGTTACCTTCTTCTTCAATGGTGGTCGGGAAGAGCCGTTTGAATTTGAAGACCGGATACTCATTGAATCTCCAAATGTTGCTACCTACGACCTCCAACCCGAGATGAGCGCACCCGAGCTCACCAACAAGCTGGTGGCTGCGATTGAGGGCTGCACTTATGATGCCATTATCTGCAATTACGCCAATCCGGACATGGTAGGCCATACCGGTAATTTGGAGGCCACGGTTAAGGCGATCGAGGCACTCGACAAGTGTCTGCAACGCGTCGTCGACGCCACCCTCAAGGCAGGCGGTGAGTTACTGATCACCGCTGACCACGGCAATGCCGAGATGATGACCAATGAAGAGACCCATCAGGCCCACACGGCGCACACCACTAACCCGGTGCCGTTGATCTATGTTGGTCGTCCGGCGCAGCTGGCCTCGACCGGCGCCCTCTCGGATGTCGCCCCCACCATGTTGCACCTGATGGGGCTAAAGATACCGAACGAAATGAATGGACGCTGTCTCATCGTTGAGCCCGATCAGGTAGCTGCGGCCAGTTAATCCCTGCTAATCAAATCGTGCTAACCTGTGCGGAAAATCGGTTCTGCACAGGTATGCGCACACACACCCTCTCGCTATTCTTGCTGCTTTGTATCGGCACCGCGCCATGGACCTCCATGGCGCTCGACAGTAGTGAGCGCGCCGAAAAACGTGAAGAGCTCAATGAACTGCGTCAGCGTATTCACGCCCTGCAAACCGAGCTGGACAAAACCCGCAGTCAGCACGACCGTGTACGTAATGAGTTACGCGATATTGAATTAAGCATCAACAAGCACGTGCGTGAGCTGGACTACGTCAATGAACGCCTGCGTCATCAAGCCAAGCGACTGCAACAGTTGCAGCGGGATCAACTCCGCTTTGAACACGACCTCTCTACTCAACGCGAACTCCTCTCCAAACAAATGCGTGCCAGCTATATCATCGGCCGACAGGAGTATCTGAAGTTACTCCTGAACCAGGAACAGCCCGCCAGCGTGGGCCGCAGCTTTGCCTATTACAATTACTTCATCGCAGCCCGTAGTGAGGGCCTCAAGGATGTTTACGAGGCCCTGCACAATCTCGACCAGACCCGCCACGCCATTGCCGATGAGCGAGTTCGCCTCAACGACCTCGCCCAACATGCGCGAGAACAAAAGGCAGAACTGGAGACCGCAATGCAGTCTCGCTCCGCCATCGTTGCGCGCCTGCAACTTGAGCTGGATACGAAGGGCCAAAGCCTGAGCCGCCTGCTGGATGATGAGCAGCAACTACGGCGCCTGCTCAACGTGATCGACAATGCCATGCCTGAGTTACACACGGGCACCACCAAGCATGGTCCCTTCGCCCAACTCAAGGGCAAGCTGCGCTGGCCCGTTACTGGCAAGGTCCGTTCCGTTTTTGGCCAGAGTCGTGATCACAGCAACGTCCGATGGAATGGCATTGTAATCAACGCCCCCGAGGGGCGGGAGGTTCGCGCCATTTCATATGGCCGTGTCGCCTACGCCGACTGGCTGCGCGGCTATGGCCTGCTCATCATTATCGATCACGGTGATGGCTACATGTCACTCTATGCCCATAATCAGAGCCTCACGAAAGAGACTGGCGACTGGGTTGAGGCGGGCGAACAGATTGCCAATGTCGGTACCAGCGGTGGCCAAACTGCATCCGGCCTGTACTTTGAGGTCAGACATAATGGTGCCCCGATTAACCCTAGTAACTGGTGCAAACGAGGCTAAGCACAAGCCGGATCTGTGGGTTTCGTCACCCCCCTCACTGCAAGCGGTGTCACAGCGACAATCTTTGCGGTAATATCCAGCGAATCAATCCACTAGCGCCCATTGGCGAATGGTCTTCGGCATGAAAATCACCTCACGGCAAATCTCTCTAGTCTTCCTCGGTCTCTGCCTGGGGCTAGTCCTGGCCGCTACCCACGGTGTCTGGGCCGAACGCAAGCCATCGCAACAAGGGGCGTTACCCCTTGATGACATTCGTTCATTCACCGAGGTGTTTGGCAAGATTAAGGAAAATTACGTTGAAGAGGTCTCTGACAAGACCCTGCTGGATAATGCCATTCGCGGTATGTTAACCGGCCTCGACCCCCACTCTACCTATCTCAATGAAGAGGACTTCAAGGACCTGCGTGTCGGGACAACCGGTGAATTTGGCGGTCTGGGTATCGTGGTCGGCCTGGAAGAAAATGGCTTTGTGAAGGTCGTCTCCCCCATCGATGACACCCCTGCCTTCCGCGCCGGGGTGAAGGCGGGCGATATCATCATCAAGCTCGACGACAAGAATGTAAAAGGTATGGGCCTGGACGCGGCAGTTAAGACGATGCGAGGCAAACCCGGCACCAGCATTGTGCTCACCATTATGCGTGAGGGCGCGGATAAACCTCTGACCTTTACCCTGGTGCGCGACAAGATCCACGTCAACAGCGTTAAACAACGGACCCTCGCACCGGGATACGGCTATGTCCGCATCTCCCAGTTTCAGGAGCGTACTGGCGCCGAACTCAAGAGTGCCATCAAGGCCCTCAAGAAAGAGACCGGGGATAAACAACTTGATGGTCTGGTTCTAGACCTGCGCAATAATCCTGGTGGCCTGCTTGATGCCGCCATTGAGGTGTCAGACACCTTCATTAGCAAGGGTGTCATCGTCTCGGTGAAGGGACGCGGTATTGGTGAAGACCTCAAGCACAGCGCCACCAACAAGGACCTCACTGACGGCACCCCGCTGGTGGTACTCGTGAATGGTGGATCAGCCTCGGCCTCCGAGATCGTTGCAGGTGCCTTGCAGGATCACAAACGCGGTATCATCATGGGGCAGCGGACCTTCGGTAAAGGCTCGGTGCAGACCGTCATCCCCCTGGGCAACAACACTGCTATCAAGCTCACCACCGCGCGCTACTACACGCCCTCTGGCCGGTCTATTCAGGCCACGGGCATAGAGCCCGATATCAAGGTCGAGAACCTTAAGGTAAGTGCCGTCGCCGATAACGGTTTTGGTTCAGTTAAAGAGGCGGACCTTGCCGGTCACCTCGCCAATCCCAATGGCGACAAGACCCCCAAGGCCGACGATAAGGGGGGCAAAACCGGCCAAAAGGCTGACCTCGCCAAGGAAGATTATGTCCTGAGCGAGGCCCTGAATCTGCTTAAAGGCTTGCACCTTATGGGCGCCCGCGCCAAATAATTTAATTATGGAGGGGTGGTGATGGACACCCCCCTCATGCCGTGACGGCGGCAGACGATAACCTACTTAGTGTTACTCGATCAAAAAGGGTCCTGATGCGCCACCGTCTCCTGTTACTCATTGTCGGCCTGCTCAGTGCCTTGCCCCTCCAGGCGCAGGACATACCCCCACACCAGGCCGTCGTTAGCATCATTATTGATGACCTTGGAGATCGCCTGCACGACGGCCTACACGCTATCGATCTTCCAGGTAACCTTACTTATTCAATTCTGCCCCAAACACCTTTTGCACGACGCCTGGCGGAACATGCCCACGCCATGAATAAAGAGGTCATGTTGCACCTGCCCATGGCGGCCGAACAAAACAGGGCCCTTGGCCCAGGTGGGCTCATCCCCGGGATGTCACGCGCTGAATTTACCCGCCAGATCCAGGCCGATGTCGCTGCTGTCCCCTACATTCGCGGGATCAATAATCACATGGGAAGTTTACTCACCCGCGATAGCCGGTTGATGAACTGGTTTATGCAGAGTATGGCGCAGCGCGGTAACCTGTTTTTTGTAGACAGTCGCACCACGGCCGAGAGCACCGCGCTAACTCAGGCCATTCGCAATGGTATTGCCAGCGTCGGGCGTGACATATTTTTAGACCACGAGATAGAGCCCGTGGCGATCCAGCACCAATGGCATCGCATGCTGCAGCTCGCCTACGAGACCGGCTCCGCCGTGGCCATTGGTCATCCCTATCCTGAGACAATGGCCTTTCTGGCAGAGCAGCTTCCAACACTGGAGCAACAGGGTATCCGCCTGATTCCGGTGTCGCACCTGATACAGCTGCGCGCGCAGAGGAGACACACAAAATGGCAACTGTCCTCGTCCCACTGGCCCAAGGTTGCGAAGAACTCGAAGCCGTCACCATCATCGACTTGTTGCGACGCGCCGGCATCCATGTAACAACTGCGGGGCTTGATGACCAACCGGTGCGCGCCAGCCGCGGTACCGTACTTATTCCAGATAGCAACCTCGATACTGCTCTCAATCAGGAATACGACATGCTCGTCCTCCCCGGTGGTCTGCCCGGCGCGGATTACCTCAATCAAGATTCCCGTATCCAGGCCCTGATAAGGTCTATGACGGCTAGCGGTAAATACATGGCAGCTATCTGTGCCGCCCCGCGCGTGTTTGCCACTGCGGGAATATTAAAGGGTAGGCGTGCCACCAGCTTCCCCGGTGCACTTGATGGTTTTTCCATGGTGGGTGTTATTTATGAGGCCTCACCCGTTGTCATTGATGGCAAGCTCATCACCTCACGCAGCCCTGGCACAGCGATGGACTTTAGCCTCACCCTCATCGAGTTATTAGTAGGAAAGGCTAAACGCGACTCCGTGGAACAGGCACTGCAACGCCCTGCGCTTTAACTTACCCCCTCAGCCCTCCTCCATAAAAAAGGCGGCCCGCAGGCCGCCTCATTAAGGTGATAACACGTAACCTTACTACTTCGACTTATGTGGCACCACCTGGATGGCGGGCAGGGCGCCGAAGTAACCCACGGCACCACGCTGGTCGACCGCACTACGGAAGGCCTCGTAATCAACACCGTCGGCGGTCATCAGTGGCTTGTACTTGGCGGTATCACCCGTTGCACCAGGATGCTGCACGTTGCTGAGGATATAGCTGTAACCGTTCAGATTATCCACGGCGGCGAGGCCGGTCCACTCCTGACCAAAGCGACCCGTCGCAATACGCGTAATCTTGCCGCTATCGACCGGATAGGCCCACACGAAATTATTCATGTGGTTGCCGGAGTCTTCACCGATGAACAGCGTACGCAGGGCCTCGGAGTACTTGACGTTGTCCGGGTTGGCCATCTTGTCAGTATCACAGCTGTCATACTTGCCATACGGCTGACCTACCGGCTTCTTCGCACCCAGGATCAAACCCGCCATATCGGTAGCCACCCAGTGACTGTGGATCATGTTTCCGTCAGTATCCTTCTGACCACCCTTCAGATTGGACTCATACACGATACCGCAGGTCAGGTCCTTCGCGTCACCGTTCAGGCGGATATCATCACGCGGACGATCGGCGTTTGCACCTGCGAGCATGGCCTTCTCTACATAGGACATCGCGATATACAGCTTCTTGTCCGCATTGTTAGAGGTCTCACCCTCCATCTTGGTAAACTCGGCGGTGGCGCCCATATAACCGGCGTAACGACGTGTCTCCAGGAAGGCTGCGGCCTTCTCCATACCGGGCTTCACCTTCAGGTAGTATAACTTGTTGCTGTTAGTGCCATCGGTGCCGGTGTAGACATAGACCGGATGAAAACCGGCATAGGCGGCAGGATTGGCAGCATAGACGGTGGCGCTGACGGTCTCAAAGATGTCTGCGAAGGCAATACCACTGTTGACCATCGCCTCGATCTCTGTATCGCTGGCGTGACCCAGTTTGATCCATTTCAGATTGAATTGGCCTCCGTTGTCGCCATTGACCTGATCCAGTTGGGCGGCATAAAGCGTACCTGCTGACATATCGTTGGCATGGTCGGCCACGAACATGGTCAGGATAACGTCTTTACCATCATCGCCTTTATAAGCGGTACGACCATCCGGCAGGATGTGCGCCAGCTCATTGGCCAGACGGCCCATGGCATAGTGCTTGGTCACCTGGGTACGGTCGTGAGACTTCAGCTTGACCTCAGTCGCCAGACCATAGTGATAGGGATTTGCCCCGCCCTGACTCGCGGTCAGGCCGGTGGTGCCGAGAAAACGGTTCATCGGCGTGAGGGGCTTATTGGCATAGGTGCGCGCATCGGGCTCGTACTCTTCACCACCGATGTGGGTGTTCCAGGGGGTGAGTTCACCGGCGCAGGGTATCCACAGGCCATTGACCGCATTCATGCTGACGTTCGCCAACTCTTCGACCTTGAGGCTGCCATCACGCGCCTGTTTCAGCTCGGCACGATTCATCACCATCGGTAGCTGTCCATAGAGGTCAACCATTACATTCGGGTCGGTGGCACTGGGGGTCTCGGTGTCGTATTCAAAATGGGTGATAAGATTCAGCTCGTGACCCTTCACGATTAACGAGTTGGCATCGGGCGAGCGGGCATAGAACGGACCATAGGTTAGCGCATTACCGGCGTCATCCAGCATCGCGCCCAGTGCCGCGCCGCTCTTGTCCACGATAAGACCACCCTTCCAGTCACCGATCTGATCACCGGAGCTATACAACACGTTGTAGTTCAGCGGAAAAGTCTTTTTCTCGCCATTACGCAAGGTTACGACAACACTGGACTTGCTATAGGCTGTTTGCTGCTCAGCTGCGGTTACGGGTGCTGGTGTCGCTGTAAATTCTATTCCTCGTACCGGGAGCATACGATGTGTATCTTGATCGTGCGCCATGACACTTGTTGATGCCACGCCCAGGCCCACGGCAACAGCCGTGGAGATGACACTCTTAAAATAATACATAGCTTTTTCCTCTCCTTTAGTTTTTTATGAAAGCCTTACCGCTGATTAGAACGCATATCAGGGTACTGGTGTGTATGATTCAAACTAACCGAGACGAGTTACGAGAGGGTGAAGGCGATGTGACGAATTTATTTCAATTGCATCGAATAGATGTATCTAACAGGTCAGTATATAACCAATCTATTCACTAATATTTAAAATATGTTTGGTGTAGCAGATATAGAGATTTACTTTTGTGTCTATGCGCTTGAGTATGCGTCACTGAAAGATAGACCCATAGCCTAATCCAAGCCGACACCCAACTATGACATGGAGGACGCTGAGTGGACTCATTTAAGGAACGCTTGATTATCCTTAATAGTTGAACGGTAGCGGCGTTTAATTATAATTTTTACCACACGCCCCCAAATAAAAAAGCCCGGTTACCCGGGCTTTTTTATTTATAACGCGAGAACCTCAACCCGCAAGTCTAAAGTAGCCCACCTGATTCATTAGTGCCTTAACCTGCTCGCTCACTTGTTCAGAGGTCGCCGCCAATTCCTCGGAGGAGGATGCGGCCTGTTGCGCAACCTTATCTAATTGTTCAACGGCACTATTGACCTGATCGACACCGCTGGCCTGCTCCTGCGAAGCCGCGGCAATCTCCTGTACCAGGTCGGCGGTCTGTTTAATCGAGGGCAGCATCTCATTTAACAAATGACCCGCACGGGCGGCAATCTCCACACTGTGGCCAGCCTGGGCACCGATCTCCTGCGCGGCGGTCTGGCTGCGCTCGGCCAGCTTGCGCACCTCGTCCGCCACCACTGCAAAGCCCTTGCCGTGTTCACCGGCTCGCGCCGCCTCGATCGCGGCATTGAGTGCCAACAGATTGGTCTTGTAGGCGATGTCTTCAATGATCGTGATCTTATCGGCGATTTCCTTCATTGCCGTTACCGTCTCAGCGACGGCACTACCCCCCTCTTCGGCCTGTTGCGAGGCCTTGCCCGCCATGGCATCAGTACTACGGGCGTTATCAGAATTTTGCTTAATAGAAGCGCTCATCTGCTCGAGCGAGGCGCTGGTCTCCTCCACGCTCGCCGCCTGCTGTGAGGCACCGCTACTCAGGACCTGGGCCGAGGCATTCACCTGTTCGGTAACCTGCAACAGGGTCCTGGATGTACCTGTAACATCTCTGATCACACCGGTGACCTTATCAGTCAGATTGCGTAGTGATGCAAACAGCTGCCCCATCTCGGCGTGGTGAGTTGCGGGGATCGTCACTGACAAATCACCCTCGGCGATACGATTCGCTACTCCTACGGCTATCTGCAATGGCCTACGTACGAGGCGCGCTACCAACACACTTACCAGCCCAACAATAATCAACAGGACGACGCTAATCGTTATCACCATATAATTGCGCATGATGATACTTTCCTGACGGAACTCATCCAGGTAACTACCGGCGGCAATAATCCAGTTCCAATCAGGGTAATCGACATAGACCACGACCTTATTGCGCGCCCGTGTCTCACCCAATTCTTTATTAATCCATGGATATTGAATGACACCATGTCGTTTCTCGATAATTTCACGAACAAATTCGTGGCCACTACTGTCTTTTGCGGTAATGATGTTGGCACCCTCTTTCGCTGGATGCACAAGCAAGGTTCCCTGACTCGCACCTGGGCGGCCATCCAGCACATAGAAATATCCTGTCTCACCAATCTTGATTGCCTTGATCCTTTCACGTATCGCCGTGAGGCCCTCAGTAAAATCCAGACCGACAAAAAAGATACCGATCACCTGACCACTACGATCCAGTACCGGTTCATAGGTTGTCATGTAATCTCGGCCAAACAGCTTGGCTACCCCATGATAGGGTTTGTTTGCCATCAAACCGGCATAACCAGGGTGAGTTTTACCAAGATAGGTGCCGATGGCGCGTGTCCCATCCTGCTTCTTCAGCGAGGTGGTAACCCGAACAAAGTCATCACCATCACGCGCAAAGACCGTCGCAATCGCGCCGGTTATCTTGGTAAAGCGATCAATCGGCACAAAGTTCAGGTTGAGGTCTTTGCCGCCGCTCTTCAGCACCGGCGTATTGGCCTCACCAATCTTTACGCGTAGCTCCGGATGCAATGACAGGCCTTCTGGAAACGAGGCCACGAAGACATTGGTTAGCTGATCCACATTGGCAGTAAGGCGTGAATCATAGGCAGCGACCATGTCGCGCACGAGGTCCGTCTGTACCGTAAGTTCATGCATGGCCTTGTCTTCAAGGACCTGTGAAATCTTCGATGTCATGAAAAAAGTAAACAGACTCATGGTGATGAGCAGGGTAAGCAGTACCCCGGCTACCAATTTTGCGCTGATCGACCAGGATTTAAATGACAAAAGATTACTATGACGTGCTGACATCGCGTCTATTCCTATATTGATAATAATTCAGATGATTGACTGGAAATTGAAGGCGAATGTGGATGCCGCCTTCGTGGTGACGTTTATCGGCTAGAAGGGGTGAAAATTTAGTTAAAAATTGTTACAGCCTGCCATAGACAAGGGCTAGGGCCGGTGATTCGAGGGGATGTCGACGGTGACTTGACGGGTAAAATAGAGTTTCATCCCGATCATCCACGAGGTTAAGATCAACGTCACGCTGTTTGCAATGATCACTGGCCATGACTTGATGGCAAGGCCATACACCAACCAAAGGATTAGGCCCAGGCTGAACAGGAGATACATCCCGATAGAGATGTCATTTGCCGAGCGACTGCGGTGAGTTTTGAGCACCTGCGGGAGGAATGCGATGGTGGTAAAGAGACCTGCAATCATGCCAACCGAGGTTATTACATTCATTGCTATTCACTCATTACGTATTGATGCACGAAGTGTAGACATGTTCAGCCCAGGTCCAACGTCGTATTACTGTATATCGTACGACCACCCGGTGCTGAGCAGCAAGGCTATTGATGATACGCCTTACTCAACTCATGCACGGCATTGATGAAGACCTCGGCATGCAT
>JAHEDA010000355.1 GCA_024641445.1 Gammaproteobacteria bacterium | reverse complement strand
CACAGCTACCCAGATTGCCCTGGCGGTGTTTCTGGATCAATTACTGGGTGACCCTCGCCGTGGGCACCCGCTGGCGGGCTTTGGCCGCGTGGCCCAATGGGTGGAGCGCCTGAGCTATGGTGGCGACCAGAGTCTCTATCGTCGCCAACGCGGCGCGGTGGCCTGGGCCGTCTGTGTCATCCCTCTCGTGGTGGTGAGTTACTGCATCGAATCGATCCCGGGTCTGGGTTACATCTTCAGTGCACTGGTCCTCTATATCTCCCTCGGTGGCGCCAGCCTGGCCGAACATGCGCGGCGCGTTTACGAGCGCCTGCGTGAGGGTGACATCATCGGTGCGCGGCAACAGGTGGCGATGATGGTCAGTCGTGATACCGACAAGATGCAAGAGCCGGATATCGCACGCGCCACCATCGAGTCGGTGCTGGAAAACGGCAACGATGCCATCTTCGGTGCCCTGTTCTGGTTTGCCCTGCTCGGCGCACCGGGGGCGGTGTTGTATCGCCTCTCCAACACCCTCGATGCCATGTGGGGGTATCGCAACAAACGTTATCACCGCTTCGGCTGGGCGGCGGCGAAGATCGACGACCTGTTGAACTGGGCCCCCGCCATGCTGACCGCCGCCAGCTATACCTTGTTAGGGCGGGTACGGCAGGCCTGGTACTGCTGGCAAAACCAGGGCCTTAGGTGGAAGAGTCGCAACGCCGGTATCGTAATGGCCAGTGGTGCCGGTTCACTCAACGTGTTGCTCGGCGGTTCGGCCTGGTATGGTGGCGAGAAGATTAAACGCCCCAGCCTGGGCACGGGGCTCGCGCCGGTCGCGGGCGACATCGAGCGTAGTATCCACCTGGTACAGCGTAGTCTAACCTTGTGGATGATCGTGATTATTCTGGGAGGGTGGGTCCTTGCTTGAGCATGGAGGCAATCTGGTCGCGGCGTCACAGCAGTACAACATCCCACTGAGCGAGTGGCTCGACCTCTCCACCGGCATCAATCCCCACGCCTGGCCGGTGCCTGAGGTGAGCGCGGCGAGCTGGCAACACCTGCCCGCCGAACAGGATGCACTTACCGATGCCACCTTTGCCTATTACGGTAGCTATTGGTGCCTGCCCGTAGCGGGGTCGCAGGCGGCGATTCAGGTGATCCCACAGTTGCGCGAACCGTGTCGCGTTGGTGTGATCGCCCCCGGTTACGCCGAGCATGCGCAGGCCTGGCAGCGAGCCGGGCATGAGGTAATTCCCATTGCCGCCCAGGATATCGATGCGCAGGTCGATGCACTGGATGTGTTGGTTGTGATCAATCCCAACAACCCCACGGGTCATCGCTTTAGCAAGGAACAATTACTCACCTGGCATCGCCGTCTACAGTCACGCCGTGGCTGGTTGCTGGTGGACGAGGCCTTCATGGATGTCACGCCCGAGCACAGTATTGCGCGCGACACGCATCAAGCAGGTCTCATTGTATTGCGCTCGGTGGGCAAGTTCTTTGGCCTCGCCGGGGCGCGCTGCGGATTTGTCCTGGCGGAGAAAACTATTCTGCAACAACTGCGCGAGCTGTTGGGCCCCTGGAGCCTGAGCGGTCCCACCCGCGAGGTCGTCAACCGTGCCCTGCGCGATAGAGCCTGGCAACAGAAGATGCGCGAGCGTTTGATCGAAGACCAGTCACGCCTTAGCGCCTTGCTAACGCGCCATCACCTCGCCCCCACGGGCGGCACGGCGCTGTTTCAGTGGCTACAACATCGTGAGGCACGGCATATTCACACCGCCCTGTGTGAGCAGGGAATTCTCACCCGCTACTTTGAACACACCACGAGCGTGCGCTTTGGCCTGCCCGGAACAGACCCGGACTGGCAACGACTGGAGACGGCACTACGCAGCCTGCGCTTTATTCACCCACAACGTAAACCTGCGGATAAAAACCAAAATGCGACAGTGGTATAAATTAATTTTAGTGTTATGTGCGCTGTATGCGCAGGCTGGCATAGCAGCGGTTAGCGTGGTGGATGACACCGGCGCGAAAGTTTCCTTAGCGGGCCCGGCACAACGCATCATCAGCCTCGCCCCACACATCACCGAGATCCTCTTCGCGGCGGGTGCCGGTAGCAAGATCGTTGGGGTGGTGAGTTATAGTGACTACCCACCCGCCGCCACCAAACTGCCCGTTGTGGGTAGTTACAATCGCATCGACCTCGAACGCATCCTGAGCCTGAAGCCTGACCTCATTGTCGGTTGGCAGAGTGGCAACAACCTCGCGCAACTGACCCATCTGCGCGAACAGGGCTTTGTCATCTATATGAGCGAACCAAAACAACTCGAAGACATCGCCCGCACAATTGAAAACCTGGGTACGCTCGCCGCGACCACATCGACCAGTGAACCGGCGGCCAAGTCCTTTCGTGAGCGACAGCTTGCGTTACAACAGAAATACGCCAATCGTCCCCACCTGCGCGGCTTTTATCAGATCTGGCACCAACCCATCATGACCATCAACGGCCAACATCTCATCAGTAAAGTCATGCAACTGTGTGGCGTGGACAATGTCTTTGGCGGGCAGCCGATGTTAGTGCCAAGCATCAGTCAGGAGGCCGTCATCGCCGCCAACCCGCAGATCATCACTGCTGGAGGTATGGCCGGCAAACGCCCCGAGTGGCTCGATGCCTGGCAGGCCTGGCCACAACTCGCGGCGGTGAAATACCACAACCTCTTCAACATCAATCCCGACATCATTCAGCGTCTCTCACCCCGC
>JAHEDA010000354.1 GCA_024641445.1 Gammaproteobacteria bacterium | reverse complement strand
TATCCAATCCATCCCTATGGATTTATCATCGCCGGTGCTGATATCCGCCATGTCCCACTGGTCGCAGGCGGCGATTTCTTTGGCGAGCTGGAGAAGGCCATCAAGAATACCTGGCCACGACCCAAGATGCTGGTACTGAATTTCCCCGGCAATCCGACTACCCAGTGTGTTGAGTTGGATTTCTTCGAGAAGGTGGTGGCAATCGCCCGCGAGCACCAGATATGGGTTATCCACGACTTGGCCTATGCCGACATAGCCTTTGATGGTTACGTTGCCCCCTCGATTATGCAGGTCCCCGGTGCCAAGGAGATTGCGGTGGAATTTTTCACCCTCTCGAAGAGCTATAACATGCCGGGCTGGCGCATCGGTTTTATGGTTGGCAATCCGCGTCTGGTCTCGGCCCTGGCGCGGATGAAGTCTTATCTCGACTATGGCATGTTTACCCCGGTGCAGGTGGCGGCCATCACGGCACTCGAGGGGCCACAGGAGTGCGTGAAAGAGATCGCCGCGATGTATCAGAGTCGCCGCGATGTACTGTGCGAGGGATTGAATGCGTTGGGCTGGGCAGTCGAAAAACCTAAGGCAACCATGTTTGTGTGGGCGCTAATCCCTGAACACTATCGGCACCTGGGTTCACTCGAGTTTTCCAAGCGCATGTTGCAAGAGGCCAAGGTTGCCGTCTCGCCCGGGATCGGTTTTGGTGAGTACGGCAATGATTATGTGCGCTTCGGTCTGATCGAGAATGAGCATCGCACCCGTCAGGCGGTGCGCGGTATTCGTGATATGTTTAAGAAAGACGGTCTGACCCAATGAAACCTATCTTCAAATCGCAGAAGCTCGCCAACGTCTGCTACGACATCCGGGGTCCGGTGCTCGC
The DNA here is from genome assembly GCA_024641445.1 of Gammaproteobacteria bacterium. Lineage (GTDB taxonomy): Bacteria > Pseudomonadota > Gammaproteobacteria > UBA6429 > Thiohalophilaceae > JAHEDA01. Next base: position 1,889 of record JAHEDA010000354.1, on the reverse strand, counting down.
GCGTGCACGGCAGATGGAAGAGGAAGGCCACCGCATCATCAAGCTGAACATTGGCAATCTCGCTCCGTTTGGTTTTGACGCCCCCGAGGAGATTCAGCAGGATGTGATCTATAACCTGCCGAATGCCTCGGGTTATTCAGATTCGAAGGGGCTATTCGCTGCACGCAAGGCCATCATGCACTATACCCAGTCCAAGAACATCGCGGGTGTCGGCTTGGAAGATATATATATTGGTAACGGCGCCTCGGAGTTGATCGTGCTGGCCATGCACGGTCTCCTTAATAATGGAGATGAAGTGCTGGTGCCAACGCCAGACTACCCCCTTTGGACCGCAGCGGTGAGCCTTGGGGGCGGCAAGGCCCGCCACTATCGGTGTGATGAATCAAATGGCTGGTTGCCGGATCTGGAGGATATTCGTTCCAAGATTACCGAGCGCACTCGCGCCATTATCGTGATCAACCCGAACAATCCCACCGGCGCGCTCTATCCCGATGACCTGTTGCGCGAGATCGTCGAGATCGCCCGCCAGCATCAACTCATTATTTACTCCGACGAGATCTATGACAAGGTCCTCTACGATGGGGCTCAACATACGGCGATTGCATCACTCGCTGACGACGTCCTGTTCGTTACCTTTAACGGTCTGTCGAAAAATTATCGTGCCTGTGGCTATCGTGCCGGCTGGATGGTGATCTCCGGCGAAAAGCGCCACGCCACCGATTATCTGGAGGGACTGAATATCCTGGCCTCCATGCGTCTGTGTTCGAATGTACCTGGTCAGTATGCGATTCAGACCGCATTGGGTGGATATCAGAGTATCAATGACCTGGTTGGTGAGGGTGGGCGCCTGCGTCGGCAACGGGATATGGCCTACGATATGCTGAGTTCGATGCCGGGCGTGAGTTGCGTAAAGCCTCAGGCCGCCCTGTATCTGTTCCCGCGTCTGGATCCCAAGATGTATCCTGTTCGCAATGATCAAGAGTTTGTCCTGCAGTTACTGGAGAACGAAAAGGTACTGGTGGTGCAGGGCAGCGGATTTAACTGGCCCGATATGGACCATTTCCGGATTGTGTTTTTACCCAGCAGTGATGACCTGCAAGATGCCATGGGGCGGATTGAGCGTTTCCTGATGCACTATCGCAAGTTGCATGCATGAGACCGCAAATTAAAACGAATTGAAGTAACGAGACAAATCAAATGATGAAACCTGTAAATGTCGGTCTGTTGGGCCTAGGCACCGTGGGCGGTGGAACGGTCAATGTGCTAAAGCGTAATGCGAGTGAGATCGCGCGCCGTGCCGGGCGTGGTATTCAGATTACTCATGCTGCTGCGCGTGACCTCACTCGCCCACGTATTTGCGATACGAGCGGTATCAAACTGACAACGGACCCTATGGATGTCGTGAATGACCCTGAGGTCGAGATCGTTGTCGAACTCATCGGCGGTGATGGACTGGCGCGTGACGCCGTGATGCGTGCAATCGAAAATGGAAAGCATGTTGTGACCGCCAACAAGCTACTCATCGCCAGGCACGGCAATGAGGTCTTTGCCGCCGCACAGAAAAAGGGACTCATGGTGGCCTTCGAAGCGGCGGTGGCTGGGGGTATCCCCATCATCAAGGCGATCCGCGAGGGACTCGCGGCCAACCGTATCGAGTGGTTGGCAGGGATAATCAATGGCACGGGTAATTTTATTCTTACCGAGATGCGCGATAAGGGGCGTGACTTTGGCGATGTCCTGCAGGAGGCGCAGGCCCTGGGCTATGCCGAGGCCGATCCCACGTTTGATGTCGAGGGTATCGATGCGGCGCACAAGCTGACAATACTCGCCTCAATCGCTTTTGGAATCCCGCTGCAATACAAGTCAACCTATACCGAGGGTATTACCAG
>JAHEDA010000353.1 GCA_024641445.1 Gammaproteobacteria bacterium | reverse complement strand
CTGCGGGTGGAGAGTAGTGACGACCTGAATACCTGGAGGCCTTTGGTGGATAAGGCGACACTCGCCTCTCTGAGTTACAACCGACACCGGCTACAGTCTCGTCGTATAGAATTTTCCGCTACCCAGGCGAGGTATTTCCGTGTGCAGCTCAGCGGCAAGATACCGGCATGGCATGTCACCGGCGTCGAGGCTGTATTTCCTGAGCCCTCGCTGCAATACCCACGGCAGTGGCGCGAGATTAAGGGCGATGTACTGAGTGACAGCCCGGGTGTGTATCAATTTGACACAGCCGGGTGGTGGCCTCTCGATCGAATTCGTATTCAATTACCGCAACGGAATACCGTCGCCCGCATCGCTTTACGGTCACGCGCTAATGCCGAGGGCCCCTGGCATATGCGCTACGAGGGTTTGGTCTATAACCTCGCGGTGGAAGGTCGCTCAATTCGCAATGACGAGATCGGTGTGAGCAGTGTTGATGACCGTTACTGGCAGTTGGAGGTGTTGGACAATCCCGAGGCCATCCAGGCATCGAGCCTGACGATCGTCCTGGGATGGGTACCGTATCAGTTACTATTCGTCGCGCAGGGGGAGGGGCCATTTACCCTTGCCTATGGTTCGTCGCAGGCCGCGAGCAGTCGCCGTGATTTGCAGGCCATCCTGCCGTTACTCGAAACCGATGCGAATGCGATTATCAAGACGGCGCACCTTGCCAATAAATTTACCCTTGGCGGTGATGCGCGCCTGCAACCCCTCAACGCCCCCTTCCCCTGGATGGCATGGTTGCTGTGGTCGATTCTAATCCTCGGTGTCCTGGTGCTTGGGTATATGGCCTGGAGGTTATACCAGGACCTTGAAAGACAGAATGCAAAAAAACTGGAGTAGGAAATGAGCGAAGAGAATAAACGTGCGCCCAGCCTCTGGGATGTTACCAAGAGCGTAATGGCGGCAATGCTGGGTGTGCAGAAGAGCCAGAACTATGAACGCGACTTCAAACACGGCAAGGCCTCGCAATACATCATTATTGGTCTGGTTGCGGTGGCCCTGTTTATTGCGACGATTATTACCGTCGTGAGAATCGTGTTGTCACAGGCAGGGCAGTAATTACGGGATTGATCCCCGGATCGGCGTAGCCTGTCGATGGATGCCGGTTTACGGCGCGGGGTATTTTATGGCGACTTAGTCGGAAAAACTGACGCGATTGCGGCCATGTTCCTTTGAGTCGTAGAGCGCTAGGTCGGCACGCTTCATACACTCGTGCCCGGTCTCACCCTTTTTAGCCTGGGCAATGCCAAAGCTGGCCGTCACGGCTTGATTGGCACCGGGTATGTCCAGTTTCGCAAAGACCGTGCGTATTCGGTCAACCAATGCCCCAGCCTCGGAGATATCGGTCTCCGGTAGGAGCAGTAGAAACTCTTCACCACCGATGCGGGCAATGAAATCCACGTCGCGTATCGTATCTTGCATGGCCTTGGCGAAACTCTTGATGACATGGTCACCAATATCGTGGCCGAAATTGTCGTTGATCATCTTGAAGTGATCGATATCGGCCATGACCATAGTGAGAGAGTTACCGTAACGATTCAAGTTTGCAATAAGCTCACGTAGCCTTTCCTCCAGGTGGCGACGGTTGGCTACCCCTGTTAATGGATCGGTCAGCATCAATTCACGGATCCTGGCCTCGTTCGCCTGTAACTGTCTATTGGCCTCTTGTAGCTTGACCTGTGCGGTCTCGGCGACATTCTTGGCCTCAATGGCCAGTCGGTGTGATGTCTCACGGTCAGTGACGAAGGACATGAGTACTAAATATATGGAGACAAAGCCTACCCCCATATTCATCACAAAGAAGACCGTATTGAAGCCCTCTGACATGGGTTTGGCCAGTGGTTGCAGGTAAGGGTCGATGAGACCCGACAGCAGCGTTAGAGCAATAAAGGCGAAGAGCCAACGGGTCATTTGGACCCTGTCACCGAAGATCATTGCCGCCAGGGGCGTGAAGAAGGCCCATACCATCACCACACTACCATTGGCAAAACCACCTAGGCTCCACATCAGCAGAAAGGGTAGCAACAGGATCAGGAGTAACTGACTAAAGCGGAAAAAGACAAAACGCTTGCTGATGAAGAAGATGAGTATGCTGACAAAAGAGATACCTGCGTAGCTCAGAGGTATGGCCCCTGAGAGGGGATAACCGATCAACACATAGAGTAATCCCCAGAAGATGGCCAGGAACGCGATAATTAAGGCCGTCAGGGTCAGGATCGCCTTGCTTAGACGAAGCTGGTCCGGGTCGCTTGATGTTGCACCCAGGCTGCACAATTTCCAAATAGTCGCGGCGAGCCGCCCAAAAACTCTCATCGTACTTACCTGCCACTGGAATAGCTGCCTGATATATCGGTAGGGAAGCAAAATACTTGATATTCGTAATATTGATCTGTGTCACCTAAGTGGAACTAGATTTATCAGCCAAGCGTAAGAGTTGGATATATGACAGGTATGTCATGATTTTGTTAGAGCAGGTAGTTATTATCGTGTTCATGCCTCTCGCACCAGCACGCCCACACTCTACTTGAAGGGTGCCACGCCAGTATTGAGGAAGTGTTCTATCGAGGTGAGTCTGCCAACCGGCACGCTCTTGTAAGGCCCGTGCGCCTAATCCCAGCGGAACAAGGATGCCCCAACCAGCATAAAGACCACACTCATACCCGCTAGGGCGAGCAAGTCGGGGCCAATCGCTGCCAGGCCTGCGCCGTCGATCATAATGGCACGTGCGGCGTTGGTGACGTGGGTGAGGGGAAAG
>JAHEDA010000352.1 GCA_024641445.1 Gammaproteobacteria bacterium | reverse complement strand
AATGATGTTTTTGTACATGTGACATTAACGTATGCATGTTCCTGCTCCTTGAAATGGGTGGCGCGGTTATCGCCACACCACCCATAGCACCTAGGCCGCCTGTGTTCCCTTACCCGCGCGGCGTCCACGAAGACGAGGGACCAACATTGGTACCTGTCGCTTGTATTCGCTATATCGCACACCGTGATAGGTCACAAGGTCACGTTCTTCCAACAGAATGCCTATCAGAATGTAGCCCGTAGTCATCACTGCAAAGAATAAGTGAGCAACCGTCATCGTTGGGGTTGCCCAGAAGGCGATGATAAAACCGGCATAGATCGGATGACGTACATGCCGATAAAGACCAGGCGTACCAAATTTCACGGATTGATACTCCTTTCCCAGCAAATTAAACCATACCTGACGCAGGCCAAAGAGGTCGAAGTGGTTAATCATAAAGGTCGCGACCAATACGATCGTCCAACCTACTGCGCATAGTGCATTTAACACCAACTCGACCACAGGGTCGTGACTCTGCCATATCACTCCACCCATGGGCTGCCAGTATGCAAATAACACAATCAGGGCCAGGCTTGAGAACAGCACATAGGTACTACGCTCTACCGATTTTGGAACAATCTTCGTCCACCAATTCTTAAAGCCTGGGCGCGCCATCAGACTATGTTGAATAGCGAAAATCCCGAGCAATATCGCGTTTACGAGCAATGCCTCACTCAATGGCGTGACGGGCGTCGCGTCAATGGACTTAGGTACCAGAATATTTCCAACGAAACCTATAGAATATAAAAAGGTTACGAAGAAAATGACGTAAGATATAATTCCGTAAGTGAATGCTGTAATTTTTTTCATGTTAAGTTTCTCCTAAATATAGTCCTTGTTTACATGCCAACCAGATTCGCGGTGTACCCTGCTGACCTGGTTTCCTCTAACAGAGCTGCCGCCCTGGTCTTTTCAGGGTCGAAGGCAATCATCAACAGATGTTCCTTACCTGCATTGAACCTTGGCGAGATAACCCCATTGATCTTGCGCATCGAGTCTTCAATGGACTTCCGTGCGTCTTCATTCAATGTCTCTTTGATGTGAATCATGATGTCGGTGATGCTCATTGTTTGTCTCCTTGTATAATTCCGCGTGATTACGCAGATTCCAGACTTACACCTCCCCTACCTGGGGAGGTGTTACTTTTGTGTAATAACAACCTCCAGATACTCACTCGGTGCGACCATGGTCCCATCGGTTGCACGATTGAAGCGTTCGGCCAGGGCAAGCAGATCGACAGCGAGTGAATCTTGTTTGGCGGCATCCAGCGCAATGAATGCGCGATGGATTGGGCCATAGAAGGTACGGAATACTTCTAGCCAGTGACTTGCGTTGTGGTAACGGAAGATGAAGTTTTTGCGCTCAATCAGCATCGAGTTGGTACGCTCACCAAACAACTCGGACAATCTCGCCTCCGTTCCCCATAGTGCGGGTGACTTGACCCCGGCTGCGGGTGGCAGGTATTTACCGATCAGCTTGAAGATCTCACCGACGAAACTGGTGGGAGTCCAATTCGCCAGACCAATACGACCACCGGGTTTGCATACACGCGCCATCTCTGCGGCGGCCTTATCTTGATCGGGGGTGAACATCACTCCAAAGGTGGACATCACGACGTCAAAGCTGTGATCTGCAAAGGGTAGATTTTCTGCGTCGGCCTGTTCGAAACGCACGGGCAGGCCTTCGGCATTGGCGCGAGTACGACCACGCTCCAACAAGTTAGGTACATAATCGGTTGAGATAACCTCACACCAACGGCGTGCGGCGGCGAGCGTTGCATTGCCGTTACCGGCAGCAACATCTAATACTCGCTCACCCGCCCGAAGATCCAAGGCCTCACAGAGTGACTCCCCAACGATCTGCAGGGTGGTTCCGACAACGGCATAATCACCGGATGACCAGGCCTGGTGTTGTTTGTTTTTAACCGCCACCAGGTCAATGGTTGGGTTGCTATCTGCGATAACTGCTGACATATCATTTCTCCTTATTTGCGATAGATGATGGGCACTTCCTGCTGCCGCGACGCGATGCCTGCTTGCGCCTTTAAGCAAGCGTTTGTGGCTTGCCAATCGACGGTGCTATTTGGCCTGATCGAGGAAGACCAGGGGTCCCGCAAAGCGGGACAAAAAGCGGGACAAAATGGGGGACGAAACTGCTAGACTCAAACGCATCGAGGCTCGGAGGGCCGAATGATATGGGGGAAAGGACGCACTCGTTTGGTTACTGGTTGCGGCGACGGCGCAAGGCGCTGGACCTTACCCAGGATGCATTGGCCGAACGGGTTAGCTGCTCTGGCTTCACCATTCGCAAGATTGAGGCCGATGAACGCCGCCCATCGCGGCGTCTGGCCGAGCGACTGGCTACTGCACTGGCCGTTTCTGAATCAGAACGACGCGAATTTCTGGATGCCGCACGAGCGGTTCACACCCATCTGCAACTCGACCCCGCGCCGATTAATGATGATAAAGACAGTACGCGTTCTCCCACTGCGGCCCCATCCCCGCTCGTCCCTGTCGTCGCGACCCCGGCCGATGGCACACCTTTTATCGGCCGCGGCAATGAATATGGCCTGCTAACGGGCCTTATCGCCCGACTCACCGCCGGGACCGGATACACGGTATTGATCGAGGGCGAACCGGGTATCGGTAAGAGTCGTTTATTGCGTGAGATTGCTCGCTATGCACACGCACACGGCCTGGCTACACTCACCACCAACTGCTATGAGCTGGACCGGGCCATTCCGTATCTACCCGTGGCAGAACTCAT
>JAHEDA010000351.1 GCA_024641445.1 Gammaproteobacteria bacterium | reverse complement strand
GGTGTAAACACCATCCAGAAACAGCATATGGGCCGCTCCTGCGCATCCATGCGCCCGCGGCATTCGTGCGTCCATGCACATCAAGTGTATATTCAGATTGAGCGCACTGCCGAAGCGCTGGATGAGGGTGACTGCTCCCGTCCTGGCCGTGTCGTGCGTATAGTCTGCTTTCCTGACCAGATGCGTGGCGATGACGCGGTAAACGATGCCCAGTACCCGCCCCATGATCGCCGGACGGCTGGCGAACAAAAAGCGCAATTGAAATGGAAAGCTCAACACCCACTGGCGCATAGGCTGTTCGGGCAGAACTTCGTCGACCAGCAGCGCGGCGCTTTCGGCCATGCGTCGCACCAAGCAACTGGGGCAAAATCCACGGTGCTTACAACTGAACGCGACCAGGTGTTCATGGTGACACTCGGTGCATTGCACCCGCAGGAATCCGTGTTCGAGACGGCCGTATTTCAAGTAGTCTTCGAACTCCTGTTCGACATACGCCGGTAGATCCCTCCCCTGCGCCGCCAGGTAGTACTTGAACGCGGGGTAGTGTTCCTCAACGAGTTGATAAAGGAGAGTGCACTCCGGGCGGTGGCGCACATACGGCGGTGCGCCGACACCCGTACTGGCCTCCCTGCCAGTCGGCAATGGCAACATGATCGCATCCTTGCGAGGTCGTCCGGTGTCACAGCTTAGCAGACTACGCGCTTACCGCTTCCGGCAATCATCGCTTTGCGCCCTGCCTGCGCGCCCCCTACTCCCACTCGATGGTGCCCGGTGGCTTGCCGGTGATGTCATAAACGACTCGGGAGATACCTTTCACCTCGTTGACGATGCGACGGGAGACGTGATCCAGAAAATCATAAGGCAAATGTGCCCAACGAGCGGTCATGAAGTCGATGGTTTCTACCGCCCGCAGTGACACGACATATTGATAACGTCGCCCATCACCCGTCACCCCCACCGACTTCACGGGGAGAAATACCGTAAAGGCCTGGCTCACCTTATCGTAGAGATTGTTCTTACGCAGTTCATCGATGAAGATATGGTCCGCAAGTCGCAAGATGTCGGCGAACTCCTTTTTCACCTCGGCCAGGATACGCACGCCAAGGCCCGGACCCGGGAAGGGGTGTCGATAGACCATCTCCGATGGCAACCCTAACTCAACACCTAGCTTACGCACCTCATCCTTGAACAACTCACGCAGGGGTTCACACAGTTTCAGCTTCATGTGCTCGGGCAAGCCACCCACATTGTGATGCGACTTGATCAGGTGTGCCTTGCCGGTCTTGGCCCCGGCGGATTCGATGACATCGGGATAGATGGTCCCCTGCGCCAACCACCCAGCATTTTTTAATCTATTTGATTGCTCTTCAAAGACCTCGACAAACAGATTGCCGATGACCTTACGCTTGCGCTCTGGGTCAGTCACACCCTCAAGGGCCTTGAGGAAACGGGTCTCGGCATCGACGCGAATTACGCGAACCCCCATGTGTTCGGCGAAGGTTGCCATAACCTGATCGCCTTCCTTGTAGCGCAACAGGCCGTTATCGACAAACACACAGGTGAGCTGATCACCTATCGCCTTATGTAACAATGCCGCGACTACAGATGAATCCACACCACCCGACAGACCGAGAATGACTTCATCACCACCGATCTGTTCTCGCAGTCGGAGGATGCTGTCTTCAGCGATGTTTCCTGCCGTCCACAGATTGTTGCAGCCACAGACTGTATGCACGAAGCGCTCAATGATGCGCAGCCCCTGGTGTGTGTGTGTTACCTCAGGGTGAAATTGGAGTCCATAAAAGTTTTTTTCTAGATTGGCGATTCCCGCAATCGGAGCATTGTCGGTTGATGCCATCAGGATAAAACCCGCCGGCATGGTGATTACGTGATCGCCATGACTCATCCAGACATCGAGCAAACCATACCCTTCATCACTAGTGTGGTCCTCAATATCTTTCAGTAAAGGTGTATGACCGCGGGCACGCACTTGGGCATAGCCATATTCGTGTTGTGCGGCATTCTCAACCTTGCCGCCAAGCTGTGCCGCCATCGTCTGCATGCCATAGCAGATACCGAGTACGGGGATACCAAGCTCAAATACCAGGGGATTTGCGATGGGCGCATCGGCAACCGTGGTACTCTCGGGCCCACCGGAAAGGATAATGCCTTTTGGATTGAAGGCGCGGATATCTTCCGCTGTGATATCCCAGGCATGTAGTTCACAGTAGACACCGGCCTCGCGCACACGTCGCGCAATCAATTGGGAATATTGTGAACCAAAGTCGAGGATGAGTATTCGGTCAGCATGAATGTCTGCACTCATTGCGTTCGTCGCCTTTCTATTTTGTCAAATATGTCTTCTAAAATAGAAAAGGGTGGACAACCACCCTCTTCGTTTATAACAACACTAGCGCATTGTAACTAGACCCGGTAATTGGGGGCTTCCTTGGTGATCTGTACATCGTGGACATGCGACTCACGCATACCTGCACTGGTGACACGGACAAACTCGGGCTTGGTCCGCATGTCATCAATGGTCGAACAACCTGTATAACCCATGCTCGAGCGTACCCCGCCGAGCAACTGGTGAATCACCGGCGCCAGGGCACCCTTGTAGGGTACACGTCCCTCAATACCCTCCGGTACCAACTTATCGGCCTCACTGCCTTCCTGAAAGTAGCGATCGCTGGAACCCTGTTTGCCCGTCATGGCACCTAGTGAACCCATACCCCGATAGGCCTTGTAGGAACGCCCCTGGAACAGCTCAACCTCACCCGGCGCCTCTTCGGTACCGGCAAACATACTGCCAATCA
>JAHEDA010000350.1 GCA_024641445.1 Gammaproteobacteria bacterium | reverse complement strand
CCGCACGGGTTACCCCGCCACCTTGGAGGGTGCCGTCCGTAGTGGCAGGGAGTGTGCGCAACGCATCGCACAAGAACTCAACCTATCTATCTAAACTAAATCAGATCAAAGGTCACCACGATGTCAGCTGTTCTTCCGGTCTCCTTCACGAAACCCGAATCCTTTTCCGGGCGCGTAATACTCATCACCGGTGCAACGGGCGGGATTGGCAATGCACTCGCACGTGCCTGCGCGAGCAACGGTGCCAGTGTTATTTTACTGGATAAGGACGTCCCGGCCCTGGAGAGACTCTACGATAAGATTATTGCGTCAGGTGGTACACACCCCGCAATTTATCCGCTCGACCTTGAAGGTGCCACGCCACAACACTATCAGGAACTCTCTGCCACACTCGAAAAGGAGTTCGGCAAACTAGATGGCTTGGTGCATTGTGCCGCACAGATTGGCGCCCTCATGCCACTGCAGAACTTTGACGCGAAGCTCTGGCACACACTTATGCAGGTGAATCTTAACGGCCCCTTTCTCCTCACCCAGGCCTGTCTACCGCTTCTGTACAAGGCCCCCACAGCCAGCGTTATTTTTAGCACCGCCAAAATGGGTCGGCAGGGCAAGGCCTATTGGGGTGCCTTCGCCGTGGCGAATGCGGCAGTCGAAAATCTGGTACAGACCTTGGCCGATGAGGTAGAGGCCAACACCTCGATTCGCGTAAATAGCATCGACCCCGGCGAGGTACGTTCGCGCTGGTTCACCCTGGCCTATCCCGGTCGCGACCCCAATACGGTCCCGGCACCCGAGAGTATTCTGCCGACCTATTTATATCTACTAAGTGAATCAAGCCGCGAGGTGCGTGGTCAGGCCCTCAGTATCACTCCATCAAATTGATCTGGACACCTTGCGCCCGTAGACGGTCCGCACGCCCCTCGATGTAACGCTGAAAATTCGGCTGTTCCCGATAGGCCCCGGAGGCGACATAGTCCATCACCGACTGTAAGTGGAAAGACTTCAGATAGGCTTCGGCTCGAAAGACCTCTTTGCCGGTATTGTCGAAAAAGACCATGGTCGGTGCGTAGTTTATATTTAATTGGTGCGCCCAGGCCCTGACAGTGGTTGACTTACCCTCAGGGGTGGTCACCGCATCGTTGGACCACATATCGAGCAGCACAACATTCAAGCGCGCCAGCTGTTCCTGTGTCTCCTTACGCGTGAACACATCATTATGCAACTCATCACAGGCCGGGCACTCACGCTGTTCAAACAGCACCATGAGCGGCTTATTGTCCTTATCCATCAGGCTATTCAGTTGTGATGTTTTTATCAGAAAGGGGCCATCATGCAGCTTGCCGTAGGCTGGCGTTGCGGCAAGGAGTTGATAATAGTCGGCAAAGCTCCCCTGTGTCTCTTTGTGCTGCCCTACGTAATCCAGTGCGGCCAGGAATTTATGTGGCGCATAGTACCCATTGACCCGAAGAGCTACCCCACCCTGCTCATCGAGGAACAATAGTGTCGGGGTGAACATCACCCGCATCTGCTCCGCAAAGTGTTTTTCCGTTGAGGTCGCCCCCTTTAGATCGGTTACCTCCCGATCGCCCCACATATTGATGGCGATGACATCGAAGTACTGCTGGCTCTTCTCGGCAATCACACGCTGGGAGAAGTTGTCCCGCAGTAATTTTCCACAGTAGGGGCAACCATCCTGGTAAAAAAACAGCATCACGCGCTTACCGGATGCCTTGGCCTCAGCAATATCATCTCGCAGATCGAGGAATGAGGTTTTAAACCAACTTGGTTGCTCGTGATAGCCCGGATTGACCATCCCCGCATCCAAGCCCCCCTCTGCCGCTTGTACCGGAATCACCCCGATACAGGCCAACAACACAATCAGCGGCTTACTCAAACAGGATAGATTTTTTATCACAATAACCTCCAGGAAAATGTCAGGCGGCGAGGCGCCCGTTGACACGCGCCTCACCCAATAGACAAGCGCTCAATCTACCATGGCCTTATTCGTCACTGGGCCAGTCACCCACGGCTAATCGTGACGTGTTTTTGACAGAATTGGAGCCGATAACCAAACAGACTCTGTAATTACATGTTTTTATTACACATATTGCACCTCACCGATAAAATTGGCAGCTGGCACACATTTCGCATCTAACTGCTCAAGGCAATTACAGGATTGGTATACATGGCCATCCATATCGTGAATGACACATCTAGCCAGGAAGCCAAGGTTGAGGGCAAAGCCCCCGCCACGGGCCTCGATCTGCATCCTGCGGAGCTGGCTGAGGTCCTCAAGCTCGCGGGTCTACTCCAGACCTCGCTGGAGATCACCCATGTGGTTGAGTACTTCCTCGGTGCCGTGCAGCAAACGGTAGAATTCGCAGGAGCCCACTACACCTATACCCCGTTCAATATTGACATTAATTTCGCCGATAGCGCCCACCACCGTTGCAGTTATCGCCTGCGCCTGTCTGAAGAAGATATGGGTGAGCTGGTATTTTTCCGCCGTAGACGCTTCAGTGACGAAGAGATTCATAAGCTGGAAGGCCTTATTATCCAGCTGATTTACCCTCTCCGGAACGCAATTTGGTATCAGCGCGCCCTCCGCGCCGTACACATGGACCCCCTCACCGGCATCAATAACCGAGCCGCCATGGACATCGCCCTCAATCGTGAGATCGACCTGGCCCATCGGCATGAGCTTCCCCTGACCCTGGCCGTGCTGGACGTAGACCACTTCAAGCGCATCAACGACCGCTATGGCCACCTCGCGGGGGATCACGTCCTGCGCTCACTGGTACAGTGTGTGAGCGACTCCGTGC
>JAHEDA010000069.1 GCA_024641445.1 Gammaproteobacteria bacterium | reverse complement strand
GACCAGCCGATATCACACCGCAATAGAGGTGCCTGGGCCCTATTTTTGAACATGCTACTAAAGGGGGAATTACCGAGGTTATAACCGCACAAAGTACGGCAGTGCGACCAAGGCGAGGCCAATGAGCACCAGCAGGTAGGTATTGGCGATAAAGTAAGGGTAAACGCACAAGACGATCCCTACGGTCAGCGGTACCACGGCCCGTTGTTTCTTGCCATAGAGAAAGAAGCCGATGCCAATAGAGCCGAATAACAGCCCCCAGAGTAATTGCGCGGTTGATTCCATTGTAGGTCTGTCCCCTGAGTAGTGGTAATGCGAGTTCGAGTTGCCGACAGGAGGTGTGTCAGTCGGTAAGCCGAAATGGGTCGGGACCAAATATAACAGTATTCATCGAAAAACAATGTTCAATTACCCGGCGGGGCGAGGTTATGGGTAGGTTTACCGTGAAAATTAGCGGTGGCGGGTGGGGGTTAGGTCCAACGTAAAAGGTGAGTTGCGAGGCAGGTCCAGGGCTAGCGTAACAGGCTTATCCTCAGGTTAAACCTGCCGCTAAGTAGGCGGTGGCGACTAAGGGCCATGGGTCAGGAATTTTTTCACAGGTAAGGCGAACAATACGGCACATTTTTGTCAAACCGTGGGTGTAGAATCGCGCCCCGGCAAAGCCGGGGAGCGGTCCAGATTGCCGTCATCGCACCGCCTTCAGCACCCTTAATTGAGGTAATAAACATTAATACTATGAGTGTCGAGTATGTACTGAACCAGCAAGCGATGCGCTGGGAGAGGTTTTTTCAAATCTCCATCCTGTTGGCCCTGGGTTTTGCGATCTATGCCAGCCTTGCGGGTCGAGTTTTTCAACCACTCTGGAGCGCGGTGACCTCTCACCATTGGCCGCAAACTGTCCTCCTTCCGAGCCTCTGGTGGGCCGCGTTGGGTCTACTGTTACTCGTTTATCGGACGTTCCTTTGGTTTAGCTATCGTGAGTTCGCGAGTGCCAAATTGGAGGAGGCCCCGAGCCTGACGGTGATCATCCCTGCATACAATGAGGGGGCAATGGTGGAAAAGACTATCGACTCGGTTGCTGCCTCGAACTACCCGACTGGGCGACTGGAGATATTTGTCGTCGATGATGGCAGTCGTGATGACACCTGGGAATACATTACGCGTGCCGCACAGCGCCACCCCGGTTTGGTGACGGCGTTGCAGTTTCCGGAGAATCGAGGTAAACGTGCGGCTCTTGCTGTCGGTTTTCGTCGCGCGCGTGGAGAGGTGATCGTTACCATCGACTCCGATAGCGTCATCGAAACGCATACGCTCCTGGCCATAGCAGGTCCCTTCCGCGACCCAGGAGTCGGCGCGGTGGCTGGGCGTGTGTCGGTTTACAACCGACGCGAGGGGCTTATCCCGCGCATGTTGCACGTGCGCTTCATCCTCTCCTTTGATTTTTTACGTGCGACCGAATCGACCTACGGCTCGGTTTATTGCTGCCCAGGTGCACTCGCGGCCTATCGTACCAGCGTGGTACGCCAGGTTTTAGCGGAGTGGGAGGGCCAGACCTTTCTCGGTGTCGCCTGCACGATTGGTGAAGATCGTGCCTTGACCAATAATATCATGCAGGCAGGTTATGACACCGTCTATCAACGTAGTGCGGTGGTGTACACCATAGTGCCGACCCGCTATCGTCAATTAACCAAAATGCTATTGCGTTGGGACCGCAGCTATATACGTGAAGAGTTGCGGCTGGCGCGCATATTATGGAGACGCCCCCTTGTTGCGCGTATGAATATCCTGGCGGAGCGGACAATTACCAATCTCCGTTACCCTGTTAGCTATGTCACGATGGGCATGATAGTGGTGCTGGTGGTACAGGACCCACACATCATCCTGCGCATGATCGTTAGTATCGGTGTCCTCTCCATGCTGTATACGCTGTATTATTTGCGCAGTGAACGCTCCTGGGATTTTGTCTATGGAATTGCCTATGCATATTTTGCGTTTGTGTCGCTGTCCTGGGTATTTCCCTACGCCCTGTTCACTGCACGTGCGCGTGGCTGGATGACGCGTTAGCACGAATCTATGTATGATGGTTGCAATGGCACACCTTTGATCCCGTTCACCTGTCAGATAATATGACTGGGCATATATTTCTAACTGCCCAGATAGAAATTTGCGCTCATACTGGAGCCTGTGGTTGCACACGCAATCCCGTCATGGATTCCGGTGCCGCATAGCGATCGGTGTCTGTGGCGTCACGATACCTGCTAATTATTTCTGCCATTTCGAGCAAATTGTCTTGCTCGTGATGCAACGCGTAAACGCTGCCGTACTCATGGCAAGCCTCACCATTATTTTTTATTACAACCGAATTATGCCTTACCCAATATGATAGGTCAGCGGTGAGGCTTCATTCCCATGGGTAAGCTGCGATTTAAATGTAGATGATTTTTTACAACTGAAACTAGGGTTATTGGTTGTTTATGAATTTTTAGTTCAATTGATTTGCGCATGCCTTTAATGAATCCGGAAAGTTGTAGATGGAAGTGCTTGTTGTCTGTGAGGATCGGGGGTACGCATCATATTTCTGAGTGCTATTGTAAAAAAACTCAGAAGAGAAAGACTCTCGATTTGGACTTTGTCTACAGTTAGATTTAGTTAAGCGTTGAGGATGTGGTGGCAACATTGGAATATTATAATATTAACTCTGCGCCGTTGATCATCGGCGATCGTATTCTTGGCGACAATAGCGAAAGAATAATTACCAATAAGCACAAGTTGTCGTCTCAGTTGTTGGTCTGCATAGTTTGTAGCTAATCTACACATCTTGTAGCAAAAACGATACGGCTATGCAGCTCTGGCGCAGAAATAACGAGAGGCGCATACTCCTCGTGGCCAGGCAGTTTTGGCCAGTAAAGAGATCACATGCGTATGTGATCGGTTCAATCATAAGGAAGTAGCATTCGAACCATTATGAGGAGTCATATAAAATGAAAAGCTACAAACTTCTAGGAAGTGGATTGGCAATCATTCTTTTCAGTCTAAGCTCGATCGCACGTGCGGACAGCGATCATGAGCACTCCAACCAGGCGTGTCCAGTTGGCCTGGTGAAGGGGCTTACGCTTGTGGATGAGTTCGGCGCAGAAGCAGCGGCAAATACCCGGTGTATCAAAAAACGTCACGATGTGAGGACGATGTTTGGTGTTAACGAGTTATATGCAAGCGGGAGCACGACCTCACCCTATGCGCTTAATCAGATTAACAATGTGCTTAACGACTATGAAATCACCGATGGTATGGTTGAGGGTAAGGACTTCCGTATCATCGCGGTTGTTCACGGTCCCGGCGGGAAAATGCTGCTCAGTGACAGCGCGGTCAATCCATTTAAGGTGCAGGTCGAAGGGCTTATCGCTCGTGGTGTCACCTTCTACTTCTGTGAGAACACCGTGCGTGGCCTTATGCGGGCGGGACTGCTTCAGCAGGGGAATGTTGCTGCCGGGGTTATACCTGGTGTGAAATATGTTACTGCGGGTCTTTCCGCGATGAGTGACTTCGAGGCCCTTGGTTGGAGTTACGTGCAACCGTAAATCTCGTAAGTGTCATAGTAGTAACCCATCCGCCCGTCGGTGGATGGGTCTTCTCTTCAAAGCCGCTTTTTTATCCGCCATTTTCCCGACAGCATCCCTATCTTTCAGTCTGGCAGAGTGTATACGACGGGAATGCTTGTGTCCTTGGTGCTCGCCGATTCAACGTGACCAAGGCGGGACGCTGCGCCTGTGAGCGTCGAGCGCGACGTGCGGCTTGGCTAACCGTTAATGGGTGTCTTCCCTCTGTCTTGGATGATTTTTAGGCGGGTTCGCCAGAGTGATGAAATGAATGAAACCGCCTAATATGAATCATTGTCTTTGACAGGTTTAGAATGTTAGGAGTAGATTCCGTTGGCGAAGTTCACTCGTACACAGTACTGCCCACCCTTAGGAGATAACATAAATGAAAGCCCGAAATGTTGCTTTTGCTCTGATGGCTGCACTCCCCTTCCTTGCGTCGCCTGTGCTGTCTATGGCAGAAAATACGACCAAAGATATGACGCCGTTTGGTGATGCGAAGATTGATATGCATAAATATCCGGAGATCAAGCGTGTCTATGATGTTAACTACGATGACCCCAAAAAACTCAATGCCCTGGTTAGTTTTATCAAAAATGTAAATGATGTTGTGCCGGGTCAGGCTATAGTCGTTTTGCACGGGACCGAGATACGGGCCTTTGCCAAGGAAAATTACGAAAAATATCAGGCGGTGGTGGACAAGCTCGCCGACTTTTCCAAGCACGGCGTTGAGTTCCGTATGTGTAACAATGCCATGCATGCCGCGGGTTTTGATGCCAAGGATATTGATGGTTTTGTCACCATCATCCCGGCAGGCTTCGCCGAGATCATCGACCTGCAACATAAGGGCTATCAGGTAATCAATGCCTCGGCGACACCTGTAAAAGATAGTCGCTATCTGGATCACCCCGAGGCTAAGCCGAAGACCTAGGTAGTTGCCTCTAGGCACCCGGAAGGCGTCTGCGGACGCCTTTCTTTTTTGTACCGTATTGGCGCTTCCGGGAATGGAAATTGTGGCACGTGACCTAGCCAGTATGCACTCGGTGCGCTATGGTTATCATGGATTAAATTTGTGAATCATTTGAGTGAATAGGGAGTGTCTAATGCGATTAATACGCGTCATAAGTTGTGGTATTGCCATGAGTTTTAGCGGGATAAGTATGGCGGCCGGTGATATTCACGGCGGCATGTGGGAGGTGCGTCTGGAGCCTCAGATGAGTGGTGTGCCGATGCAGATGCCGGCCCAGACCAAACAGCAGTGTTTGAAGGATGACGCCTCGGTCGCCAAGATGCAGGGCGAGATACCCAAGGACTGTGATGTGAAAAGCAACTTCAAAGGTAAGAAAATCAGCTGGACCTTTAGTTGCAAGAGCGCTGACGGTGGCGAGGTTAAAGGGGGCGGGAATGTGCAATTCACCGGTGACCAATTTAGTGGTGAGGCCTCCATGCATATTCAAGGGATGAGTATTACAACCAAAATGACTGGGCGTCGAATCGGAAAGTGCTAGGGGTAATTCCCGTTGGGTGGGCGGTGGTGTCAGATACTTCAGGCAACAACTACCAATCAATCCGGCTTGGTAATCACCAGCAATAGATAACCAACTGCAACATAGTCGTTGATCTGCGCCGGCCCGGCGGCGGCGACGTTGACGTAATCCGGGAAGTCCTCTTCACTCAGGCCACGGCGACTGGCATAGGTGCCGCAGACGTGTACGGCCACCTTACCGGCAATCAGAGTCTTTACTTCCTGGTGTACCTGTTTTTGCTCGTCCTGTTTGCTCTTTTGCAGGGCGAACTGCTCACGCCCGTGAGAGACAACCGCGACCGGCAGGTCGGGGAAGCGTTCGCGCAATGTGGTGATCACCCTCTCGGCCTTGGGCAGCGCCCAGCTTAGACACTTGTTGTCGCCGGTAAGTATCTCGATTACAACGCCAGCGGGCGTCTCTTTGTGCGCCAGGATCTGCTCGAGGGTAAAGCTTTCCTTAGCTTGGGCGAGGGAGACGAGGAGGGTAAGCCCTAGCACGCAGGACCAGAGTCGCGGACGGGTCACTGTGTTAACCCCCGGTGCTCGACATGAAGCGCACCATCTGCCCCGGATATTCCTTAAATTCATGGCGTTCAGGTTTGAGGCTGACGGCGTGACGCAGGTGTGCAAGCAGTTCACTATCCGAGATACCCGCACGCAGTCGATCGCGCAGGGAATAGCTGTCATCCTGTCCCAGACACATATGCAGGGTTCCCTCGGCACTCAGGCGCACGCGATTACAGGTCTCACAGAAGTGTTGTGAGATGGGGGTGATAAAACCAATCCGTAGTTCGGTGCCCGCTACTCGCACATACCTCGCCGGGCCACCACCGGGCATCACACCAGGCACTAACTCATAGTGCGACTCCAGACGCGCACGTACATCCTGCAAACTAATATATTGCTTGCTTGCCTCACGCCCGGTATCGCCCATGGGCATGGTCTCGATAAAACGCAGGGTAAAGCCGTGTTCGAGACAGAAGTTCACCATGGCCTCGACCTCGTCGTCGTTGACGCCCTTCATAACCACCATGTTGATCTTGATGGGGGACAAGCCCGCCGCCTTCGCCGTCATGAGCCCGTGGATCACCTTGTCGAGTTGGCCACCGGTGATCGCCTTAAATCGCTCCGGCTGTAGGGTATCGAGGCTGACGTTGATGCGGGAGATGCCCGCCTGTTTAAGCTCGGCGGCCTGTTTGGCCAGGCGTGTAGCGTTGGTGCTTAGTGAAAGGTCGTCGACCCCCGGTAGTGCCGCGAGTTGGGCCACCAGTGTGGGTATGTCCTTGCGCACCAGGGGTTCACCCCCGGTGATGCGCACTCGCCGTACCCCGAGTTGGGCGAAGGCGGCGACGACACGGGTGATCTCTGCAAAGCTCAGCCACTCGGCGGGCTCACTGAAATCCTTGAACCCCTTGGGCAGGCAATAACTACAACGCAGGTCACACCGATCCGTAACCGAGAGGCGCAGGTACTCAATATTGCGGCCGAAGGGGTCGATAAGTGGTGTGTTGTCCTGCATTGTCGTGAAGGCCCTGTGGGTTCAGTGGAAAAGCCTTGCCATTATTATACTGGATAAAACATGATGAGGCCTGATTTGGACATATTACGAATGGTGGTGTGCTGACCTATGTCAAACGGTCGTGAAAAGATAATCCCCTTCAATGTGGATGGAGATAGCGTAGCGGACCCGTTCCGGCAGTGTTGCCTGTTCAGTGGCCTCAGTGTGGAGCAGATGACGAAGGTCCACCAACACGGGCGGCGGCAGCAGCTTGAGAAGGGGCGGCGCCTGTTTACACCAAATGATCTGGCCAACTCATTTTACTTGTTATCGAGTGGTCAGATTAAGCTGTGCAGTCTCTCACCGCAGGGGCAGGAAAAGGTGTTTGAGGTGGTGCAGGCGGGCGATACCTTCGCCGAGGCTCTGATGTTTATGCCGGAGGTGAGTCACTACCCCGTGTACGCCGAGGCCATCGAGGACAGTGAGGTTTTTGCCTTTGATAATCAGTTCTTCAAGGCCCTGTTGGCGCAATCGGTCGAGACCTGCTTTAGCCTGTTGGCCTGCATGAGTCGGCGTACCCACCGTATGTTTCAGGAGGTTGAGAGGCTGACCCTGCACAATGCGACCTATCGTCTGATTAACTATCTGCTACAACATGCGGACAAATCAACCCGCAGTGGTGCCTCGGTGCATCTCTCCATTACCAAGACGGTGTTGGCCTCACGTCTCTCGATCCAATTACCCAGCCTCTCGCGAATTCTTGCGCGCCTGCATCAGGATGGTTTGATTGAGGTACAGGGGCAGGAAATTCGTCTGGTCAATATAGATGGTCTGCGTTCCCTCGAACCCTAGCGTTCACCGCCTGCGTGTGATAATTGCGCTAGATCAATCCACCTGCACTTTATTTTAGAAATTTGACTTAGGTTAAAGCCCACCTCTATCGCTCCTCGTTAGCCTGTCTGCAAACAGACACCTATATCAATAATAAATACGAAAACAGGAGGCTACGGTGAAGCAACGACTATCTCTCATGATCCTGGTGATCGCCTTACCCATTGTGAGTGTCTGTTATGCAGATACTCAGAGGGGGGTGCCAGTGGTCGATCAGGAACTGGCCTTCAAGGGCGAGGAGCTCTACAACCAGAACTGTGTGTTCTGCCATCAGGCCGATGCCATCGGCAAGCCGGGGACCGCTCCCTCGCTAATCAATAAGGAGTTCCTGGCCATTGCCCCGGTGGATTTTTTCACCGAGACCATTAAGGCCGGGCGTCCGGGTACCGGTATGCCGCCCTTCGTGCACCTGGGCGACAAAAATATTGAGGCCATCGTGGACTTCCTGCGCTCGCACGCAACACTGCCTTCTCGCATCAAAGAGGTCGACGCCCAGGCCGAAACAAAGGGTGACCCGCGCCTGGGGCATCAGTGGTTCGATGAGATCTGCTCGACCTGTCACGGTCAGAATGGTGATGGCTATTCCTCCGGTGGTACCGGTACCGCGATCGGTAAAAAGGGTTTTCTAAGCCGGGTCTCGGACGGCTTTATTCGCACCACGATCAAAGAGGGTCGTTCCAACACACGTATGCGCGGATTCCAGGGCCCAGCGGCCATGGCCAATCTCAGCGACCGTGAGATCGACGACATCATCGCCTATATGCGTACCGTACCAAGCAAAAATTAAAGAGGACTGTCAGCATGAAACGCTTCAAAATGACCCGACGTGATTTTCTCAAGAGCAGCAGCTTTATTACGGGTGCAGCGGCAGGTGCCAGTCTGTTTGTTGCCGATAATCCTGAGCTAGAGGCCGCGACCGCCGAGGCCGCCACGACACGTGGAGTACAGCGCAAGACCGCGCTCGCGCAGTGTCCCTATTGTGGTGTCGGTTGTGGCACCGTCATCCAGGTCGAGAATGGCAAGATCGTCTCCATGCGTCCTGACAAGGACCACCCTACCAACTATGGCCTGCAGTGTATCAAGGGTCTTACCGCTGCCGAGCCGATCTATGTCGATCGCATGGAGGGTGATTCCTATGTACGCAAGGATGTATGGGCGGAGTGGAATAAGCCCGCTCACGGGAATCTCGAATATGTGAGTACGACCAAGGGGTCTTTCGACGAGGAACACTTTGTGCGCGTGCCGTATCACAAGGCCTCCGAGATGGTGGCGCACAAGATTGCCAACCTGGCCAAAAAATACGGTGGCAACTCCATCTCACTCTATGGCTCTGGTCAGCTCACCATGGAGGGGCAGTATTTAGAGAACCTCTTTATGAAGGGTGTGTTGGGCTCCAACACCATTGAGGCCAATGCCCGTATGTGTATGACCTCGGCGGTGACGGGTTACTTTGCGACCCTGGGTTCGGACACGCCACCGTTGGCCTACGAAGATATCGAGCTCGCCGACATGATCATGCACTTGGGTCATAATGCGCGTGAGGCGCATCCGATCATCTTCTGGCGCTGTGCCGATCACAAGAAACAAAAGGATATCTCCACCGTAGTCGTTGACCCACGTTACACCGGTACCGCCAAGGGCTATGCGGATATCAACCCGAAGAACTCAGTGCATGTGCCGATCCTGAATGGCGACATCAGCTTCCTCAATTCACTTGCTCACGTTTTGTTGAAGGACCACAAAGACGTTATCGATTGGGACTTCATGCACGCGCACACCACGGGTTGGGAGGAATACACCCAAACCGTATTGAAGGACTACAGCCCGGAGCAGGTGCAGGACCGCATGGGCAGTGAAGAGGTGACACCGGCGTTGATCCGCAAAGTCGCGGGGATGTTTGCCGATGCCACGCGCAAGCGTTTAGCGCGCGGTGACGATGGTCACGGTGGTGTCATTATCATGTGGGGTATCGGCTATAACCAGCATATCCATGGTCAGCACAACATCATCTCTATCATTAATCTGTTGACTATGACAGGTAACCTGGCCAAACCGGGCTGCGGGCCGTTCTCGATGACCGGTCAACCCAATGCCATGGGTGAGCGTTTTACCGGTGGTCTGACCGGACGCCTGCCCTTCAATCAACCGCTGGAGAATGAAGAGCATCGCAAACACATGTCGAAACACTGGCGGGTGCCGGAGAAGAATCTCATCAATGCGATGAACTCAAAGAACCCTGGGTATGCCGTCGGCATGATGGAACGTGCGTTGAAGGGTGAGGTGCGCGCCATGTTTCTGGTCTATGCCACCCACATCGACTTACCCGATCAGCACAATCTTGTGCGCCCGGCACTGGAGAAGACCTTTAACGTGGTGCAGGAGATCTACCGCCATGCGCCAAACAATCTGTATGCCGATGTCATTTTCCCCGCCGCGACCTGGGGTGAGGTACAGGGTGTCTATATCAGTTCCGAGCGTCGTATCAATATTGTGGATAAGGCGGCCGAGCCACCCAAGGGTTGTCGCCCAGACCTCGACATGGTTATCGATAAGGGCCGTGAGATTGCGGACCTCCTGGGGATGGATGGCAAGAAGATTTTCCATTGGAAGAAGGGCAAGGATGGCTTCGTCGACGTGGAGGAGATCTTCCGTGACGTGATCCGTGCAAGTGCTGGAACAGATACGGATCTATCGGGCATTCTTGAGGTGGAAAAACTCGACGGTCTGAGTCCGTATGAACAGCTGCGGCGTAAGCGTGGTATTCAATGGCCCGCACCGACCTATGCGATCGCAAAAGAGGGTGGTGCGACTCGGCGCTTTATGGCGCAAGAGGGTACGTGGAAGAATCGTCCCTATGGTTACTTCCGCACCAAGGATGGCAAGGTACATATGAAGGTCTGCTTGCAGGATTACTCGCAGCGCAAGGAGATCACCAAGAAGCTGATGGAGTTTGGCAGCATTCAGGGCGTC
>JAHEDA010000068.1 GCA_024641445.1 Gammaproteobacteria bacterium | reverse complement strand
AGAAGCGATCTCAGGCGATAAAAAATATTTTCTAACACAATTGACTTAATGTTCGATTTCATCTTGCGTATAGGCCTAGAATTACATATGAGTAAAATCTACAATGGTACCGAGAATATCGCGTCTGGACGAAAAATCCTAAAAATCGCGATTTCCGGGGTTTTTCTACAGTCTCGTTAGAGGCCCCCTTAAGCAATCCTAAAATACTCTATACAGGTTTGATCACGATAAACTTCGCGAAGGTTCTGACATCCACGATCTCCACCAGTACAAACCCGGCCTCATCAATTAAGCGACGCCATTCACTCGCGGTACGTTCCCGCCCTTTAGTCCCGATCAGCATCTGCATATCGAATGAGGCAATGGTCGAATCGATATTTGTCTCCTCGGCAACCGCGTCGCCAATCAGGACGCAGGCCTTTTCTCTACCAATGGCGGCCTTTAGGTTCTTGAGAAGTTGCAGGCTTTCCGTATCGCTCAGCCCATGAAATATGGCAAAGCACAGGTAAATATCCTTAGCTGACTCTGCCGCCGGAACCCCCTCAAACATATCACCCGGAGAAAATTCAAGCCGGGCCTGCACGCTGTCGGGCAAGCGGCCATGCCAGTAGTCTCTTGCCGTTTCGATGATCTGTGGTCGGTCAAAGACAACCGCGCGCAGATGTTTATTCGATTTGAGGATGGAGATGGCCTTGCTGCCCTTGGAACCACCCACATCGACAATCCGATCAAAGGCCCCCCAATTGAAATCCTTCAGATACGCATCCCCGGTGAGATTCTCGACCGCATCCATCGCCCTGGAAAACAGGGTATCAAAGCCCTTGTTCTGGTCCATGTAGGCAAACAGGTCGATACCATTGGCCTTGGCGAAGGGCACGCCCCCATCACGAACCCCCTCTTCCAGAAAGTCTATCCAGGGGTTGGTCATCTCCGGCGAGTTGTGCATCAGAACCATGGCGCGCACGTTCTTGGGATTATCCTCGCGCAGATATGCGGACGTCTTGGAGTTTCTGAAGGTGCGCGGCGCGGTCTCCTCAAATATCGCCATGGCCCCCAGCATCCGCATCAGTCTGTAGAGATGACCCTCATGCAGGTGCAGCGCAACAGCAATATCCGTCGTACTCTTCTCGGCGTCACCCAACACGTCGGCCAAACCGAGCTTGGTGGCGACATAGAGTGCGCGCGATTGCCAAAATAGCGAGCCTATCTGCATCAGTCTGAAGGGAGGTGGCGTCACCTTGGCGGGGATATTCTGCAAGGCCGCAGCAAACCTAAGCAGTTTACTAAACAACCAGACCTGGAGTTTATTTCTGGAAAGATTTTTCATGCGTGATATTCCTCAGCCAAGAACACGCGCAGTTCTCTACAGCAAGAGTCTGTTCCAACCACAGAAAAACATCAACAGTCTGATACACTCTTGCGCCACCGAGGACACAGGGTGAGTAGATTTTATGAGAATATCACTGCTGTTCTGTTAACTCCCTCTCCCCACCGGGAGAGGGTTGGGGTGAGGGGATCAAAATTGGTAACTCATTGTTGTATTCATCCCCTCATCCTACCCTTCTCCCTGAGGGAGAATGGATGGGTCCGAATCTACAATAGCGTGATTTCAGTCTTCTACGCCCGCGTTCAAACAATGTATTCACAAAATCATAGGCTTATGAAGTAGTAAAATTATGTTAACGGGACAGCAATGTGAGAATATGTAAAAATCAGGCTAAATTTCCTATGGCGCAAAAACTAACCTGCCATTCCCGTGAAATCGGGAATGACGCTGTATTAGCGTTACTTTCTTAACCATCTCATTCGATTTCCCAAAACTAAATAGTTGATAGCTATTGAATCCACGTGTTTTATTGTTTCACATCACGATAAATAAACTTCGAGACCCCACACCCCACCAAGTATCCACTGGCAAAACTCGCGGTGAGTAGATACCCCCCGGTGGGGGCATCCCAATCCAGCATTTCCCCGGCACAGAATGTGCCCGGCAGGGACTTGAGCATCAGATTTTCATCGAGCTCGCTGAAGCATATCCCTCCCGCCGTGCTAATCGCCTCGTCTATGGGGCGTGTGCGCTCAAGTTTTAATGGTAGGGCCTTAATCGCCGTAGCGAGACTATCGAAGTCACTAAATGTCTCCGCGGGTGTGACCTCACGTAATAAGGCTGCTTTCACTCCAGTAATGCCCAGTTGACGGCGCAGGTGTTCAGACAAGGAACGGCTGCCGCGTGACTGCGAGAGTTTTTTAACGATCTCGACGTGAGAAAATGCAGGGAGTAAATCCAGTGTAATCATCGCGCTGCCATTTGCCAAAAGGGTATCGCGAATAAATGCCGAGAAGGTGTAGATGAGACTACCCTCTATACCATCACGCGAGATCACGAACTCACCCTGACGACTGTGCACCACTCCCGCCAGATCGGTGAACGACAATATCACGGGCTTCACCGGCTCACCGGCAAAGCGTGAGACCATGTGTGCACTCCAGTTGAGTTCAAACCCGCAATTCGAGGGCTGTAAAGGGGCAATCTGGATTCCATGTTGTTGTAACAGTGAAACCCAGCTACCGGTAGAACCCAGACGTGACCAACTGCCACCGCCGAGCGCGAGGACTACGGCATCAACACGAATAACTTTCTCTCCAGTTAGAGTAAGAAAACGAAGCGCGCCCGAATCATCCCAACCCTGCCAGGCATGACGCATGTGAAAGCGCACCCCGGCCTCACGCAGCCGATGCACCCAGGCGCGCAGGAGTGGTGCGGCCTTCATCTCTTTGGGGAAGACCCGGCCGGAGCTACCCACAAAGGTCTCAATCCCTAACCCGGCCGCCCATTGGCGCACGTGCTCGGGGCCAAATGTCTTAAGCATTGGAGACAGGCATTCGCGACCGTGGGAGTAACGCGATAGAAAATCCTCCAACGGTTCAGCGTGAGTCAGATTAAGACCGCTCTTACCCGCCATGAGAAACTTTCGACCCACCGAGGGCATGGCATCGTAGAGGTCAACCGTCAACCCGGCCTGACTCATCACCTCGGCGGCCATTAGTCCGGCCGGGCCACCGCCGATGACGGCGACGGTGGGTTGTTTATTGTCGGTTGGCATGGTTTATACCCGATCAGCCACAGAGGGCACAGAGAGTAAAGGAAACTAGCTACTTCGTTATCAGGCAACTATGAATTAAGTGTTTTCTAGATGCTAGCTTCTATCCCCTCATCCCAGCCTTCTACCGTCAAGCGGCACCGAGGTCCCGGAGGGAGAAGGCGCCACTTGGCGGGTACCCTTGGTCGTTTCAAATTTATTTTCTCTAAAACTCTGTGTCCTCGGTGGCGATCCGAGCTTTAGTCTTTTGCAGGTGCTGGCACAGCCGGCTTTTGTGCCAGCTTACCGTGCAGCATGATCGAGAACGCGCCCAGCAGCACGGCGAACCAGATGGTGGTGAGGCGGGATAAGATAATGATCACCACGGCGTATTCCGGTGCGACCCCGAGCAGGTGTAGGAAACCGTACATCAGGGCCTCGGTGGCACCAACGCCGCCTGGCATAAAACTAAAGGCACCGAGCAGGATCGAGAGCGCGTAGATACCGATGACCGTGCTGAGTTCAACATTCGCAACAAAGTGACTGGTGATGTAGTAGAAGCCCAGACCATCAAGCGACCACGCCACCACACCAATACCCAGCCCGCCCAACAAAGGGAGTGGCTTGAGAATACGCGAGCTGTGCAGGAAGACATCGACCAGATGGCGTAATAGTCTGCCGAGGCGACTCAAGGCGGTGGAGAGACGCCGCCGCAGTAGCAACAGGACACGTGGGTTCAACACCAACAATAGAAAGAACACTGCCAGCCCCATGATAAGGTAGACAAAATCCAATTTATCCGAGAACAACTTCAGTGCCAGCAGTGACAGGCACAGCATGGAGATCACATCCAGGAAGCGCTCCACCACAAACATGGCGCCACTGCGTTTGTAGCTGATGCGATACGGCCTTAAATAGGAACAGCGCAACAGCTCGCCCACCTTGCCCGGTGTCATGGCCAGGGCAAAACCGGAGAAGTAGATCAACAGGCTGGTGCCCATACGCACCGGTTTTTTGAAGACATACAGAAAGAGCTGCCAACGCACAAAGCGGGTGAGATAGGCCGCCAGCGATAGCAACAACGGTACCAGCACCACCAAGGGGCTGACCTTGCGCACCGCGGCATAGACATCGGCCCCGCCGACGTATAGCACCGCCGCGAAGTAGATTACTACCGATAGCAGGAGTAGCCGTGATATTCCCTTGTTGAGCTTAGTAGCCATGTCGCGCGGTCACCCTTTCAGTACTTCTCGCCGGGAAAGTAGCGGTCGTAGAAATAACACGCCCCATGCGGCAGGAAGTGCGGGATCTGGTACCAGTGCTTGACCTGGGTCAGGATGGTCTGCCGGTATTTCTCATAATTAAATTTATCCCCCAGCATCAGGTAGAAGGTCGCCTCGCGCACCTTGACGGTCTCATAACGCACGGATTCGAACATCGGCGCCAGCGCGGCAAAGCCTTCGGTATTTTTGTAGAACACCAGGATATTCTGGCCATCCAGCTTTCTAAAGTCCGTCATGATGTCGTCGTGCCGCGCACGCTTGGTGCCGTAACCGATGACGCTCACGTTCTCCTTGGCGTAATAGGTCATGAGCGCGGAGATGCTGTAATTCAGTGAGGCCAGTTTATAGTCCTTGCGGTACTTCGCGATCTCATTGAGAAAAACGTCATGGTCCGTGCCCATGACCACGTCATCGTAATAATTGCTGCCGGGTTTGACGAAGGTATAGGGCGAGGCAATGAGAATCGCAAATACAACCACATGCAGGCCGGTCACGACGCTAACAACCTTGATACTGTTCTTCAGCTCAAGCTTGCTCAGCGCAAAGGCCATCGCCATGAAGATGAAGGCGTAAAAACTCCAGGCCCAGTGCACGCCGATGGTCTTGCCGAAGGACAGCAGGAAGAAGATCAGCAGCGGCACGAAGAAGACCACTAGGAACAAGCGCTCATTCACCTTGCCCAGCGCCTGCAACTCGCGTCGCCGCCGGTAGAGATAGAACAGGATCGGCGGTATCAGGAAATAGACCCACATCAACACGAAATAAATGATGTTGATATAACCAAGGCTATCACCCTCGTTCCGGTTGACGAAGTTGAACATGTAATTGCCCCAGCAATTATTGTAGTTCCACGCCAGATTCAGTAGCAGCGCCGGTAAGGTCATGCCATAGAGGATAACGATCTTGATCGCACCCTCGCGGTTGCGCTCATATATCAGCACATAGACGAGGTAAGAGAATCCCAACAAGGCGGCAAAGTATTTGGAGAGCACGGCCAGACCCAGAAAAAAACCTGACGCGACTAACCAGCGTCGACTATTGCGCTCCAGTGCAAGATAGAAGGCGATCACCGAGAGGAAGGACCACAACACCAGCGGTGTATCGGTGGTGAGCAATACCCCGTACATGTTCACCGGCATAATCATGAAGAGAATACCCGCCAGGATACCCCTCTCCTCATTCTTCAGCGCAATGACACGGTAGATACCCCAACCAATAAAGCTCGTCAGCAACACGGTGACGAGGCGCATCCAACCCGGTGCATCACTGACATGCAAAAGGAGCCAGAACAACCAGCCCACCATGGGCGGGTGGTCGTAGTATCCATAACCGGGCGCCATGCCCCAGATATAGAAATAGGCCTCATCGGTCGTGATGGGCAGACTAACGGCCAGGGCCAGTTTGAGAATCAGTGTGACCAGCAGGAAGAGGAAAAAGGCGCGTCTTGTCTCTAGCATGGGATGTCCAGGGCGGTGGGGTCGTTGGATTGTATCAAAAAAGCCAATTCTTCATTACGCCACTTTTCAATGACGCCAGCCCAGGTTAAGGACAGGTGGGCTAGTCTTTTTTCTTGAGCAGATCGCCCAAACCGGCGAAGGCCTTATGCGTCGCCCCGCTGGCCTTGTCCTTGGTGGACGCCCCCATGGAGTGCTGACTGTCCAACAGACGCTGATGCTCGTTGTCGTGACAGTAGACACACAGCAGTTCCCAGTTGCTGCCGTCCTCAGGGTTATTGTCGTGATTGTGATCGCGATGGTGCACGGTGAGTTCCTGCGCATTCGCCAGGGTAAACTCGCGGGTACAACGACCGCATATCCATGGGTACATCTTCATGGCCTTGGCACGATAACCCTGTTCGCGTTCGGCGCTGTTGCGACGCGCCTCTGCCACCACCTGTTCGAGGCGACGCTTATCGGTGTCTGACTTATTGCCTGCCATGATCTCTATCCTCGTACAATCTTTCGCTGCGGCCTAAACTTGCTTACCACTATCCCAGTAGTGGTGGCACCGGCACATTCAGGTTGCCACACACCAGGCGTAATAGCTCGACCTCTTCTTCGCGAATGTGGTCATCCGCCAGCACCACCTCGGCGCAGGCCTGCACGACCTCGGCCAGGCGCCTGGCTTTGAGTTGGCGTAATCGAGGCAACGCCCCGGCCAATGCTGCGTAATCACCGCTCTTCATCGCGGGCAGCGGCGTCGAGGGAAAACCCAATTTGCCCATACCACGCCCGAAGGCCTGTTCGGCCTGGAGCGGGGTATCACTCCCGGCACGCGCCAGCGCCGCCATGAGTAAAATGACCTCTTTCAGCATGCTATGAATGGGCGTACTGGTGATATGCACCGCACGCCCGGCATCGGGTCCCAGTTGCGCCTGCAATCGCAACACCACCCCGAACTCGCGCAGGGAGAGTTGCTGATCTGACATAACCACCGCCTGCAGGTTATCGAGGAAGGTGGATCGTTCAATCGGTGACATCTGTTTAAGGGCTGGAGTGGCAAGCTCAAGCAGCGGCAGACGATGTTTTTCACCTAATGCCTCGATTTGAGGCCCGAGGGTACTGACCAGCTCCATGAGTGAGGGGTCCTCGCGTTGACGTAGGCTACTCAGCTCCAGCTGGCGTGACGACGGGTCTTGCTCCAACACTAATATATAGGTAACCGCGCGTGCGCCAATAGGTGTACGCAAGGCCTGCTGTAATGCGGGGATGATCCCCTCTCGCACTGTCTGGGCCTTGGCGACATTCTCTGCCTTCATCTGCCCAATGTTTTGCAGCACCGCGCCGACTGCACCCAGACCACTCATGGCAGCGAGGTCTTGCAGACCTGGCGACGATGGCGGCGCTGTCGATTTTCTCACCTCACCCAATCTCATACTTGGGTCGATGCGGCGAATACGCTCTTCCAACGGCGGGTGGGTGGCCAGCAGTGAGGTGAAAAACACCCGCACGCCCTGACTAAAATACATGTGACTGAGTTCCTCGGCGCGGGGATTATTGAGTTGTGAACCCGCAGCGGAGTCATGGATCTTTTTGAGGGCGCCGCCAATCCCGGCGGGATTGCGTGTGAATTGCACCGCCGAGGCGTCAGCAAGAAATTCTCGCTGACGCGAGACGGCGCTCTTGATCATGCGCCCGATAAAGACGCCGACATAGCCAATGACAAGCAAGGCCAGACCGACCATCACAATTCCACCGCCGTTGTTCTTGCTGGAGCGGGAACGGCCGCGACTGGAGGCGCGCATGAGTTGCTGACCGATGAGCGCAATGACCAGGATACCGTTCAACACCCCGATGAGACGTACGTTGAGGCGCATGTCACCATTGAGGATGTGACTGAACTCATGCGCAATCACGCCTTGCAACTCATCGCGAGTAAGCGCATCCAGGGTTCCACGCGTGACCGCAACGATGGCGTTGCCGGGTTGATAGCCGGCGGCGAAGGCATTGATGGCGGCCTCGTCCTCCATTACAAATACCGTCGGCACAGGGGTCCCCGAGGCCAGCGCCATCTCCTCGACCACATTGAGCAGGCGCCGCTCGTTGGCGTCTGCGGTGGTGAGCACGACCGGCCGCGCACCCATCATCAGCGCCACGGCCACCCCGCCACTGCGCAGCTGATAAATTCGCCAGAGTGTGCCAAGACCAATGACCAGTAACGTAACAACAGAGATGGCAAGATAGGTCGGACCATCCGCGGCGTGAAACAGACTCTGCCCCGGTCTGAGCTGGCCGTGTTGCATATACTGTGTAAGCAGCGCAACGACCACGTCCACCGCCGCGATGATAAGGACCACGGCAAGGAGAAACAGCCATACCAACCGTGTTGTCTGGCGACGCGCCTCGTCCTGGTGCTGGAAAAAATTCATCGTAACAGCTTACTCCGCGGTTAAAACCATCGTGGCGAACACCGACGTGTCTACGCAGCCGTCCCTTATTCGCAACTAGAAGCTGACCTTCACCGCCTCACGCTCTGCGGGTGCAGACACCTCCCACAATTCGGCGTGCCCAAAACCAAACGGCTTGGCTATTAACAGATCAGGGAAGCTCTCGATCGCCGTATTGAACTGCATCACCGCATCGTTGTAGGCCTGACGGGAGAAGGCAATCTTGTTTTCCGTTGAGGAGAGCTCTTCCATCAACTGTGTCATGGTCGCACTGGACTTGATGTCGGGGTAATTCTCTGACAGGGCGAACAGTCGCCCCAGTGTCCCACTAAGCGCACCCTCGGCGGCGAGTAATTTTTTCATCGCCCCCTCATCGGCGGGGTTGCCTGCGGCGGCCTGATTGGCAGAAATGGCCGTGTTACGCGCCTTGATCACCGCCTCCATGGTCTCGCGCTCGTGCTGCATGAATTTTTTTGCCGTCTCCACCAGGTTTGGAATCAGGTCGTAGCGACGTTTCAACTGTACATCGATCTGGGCAAAGGCGTTTTTGAAGCGATTTCGCAACGCCACCAGTCGGTTGTAGATACTAATGACATACAAAATCGCGATAACAGCAATGATAATCGTGATGATCCCGCCATACCCGTGTTCCATGATGTCTATACTCCTGCCGATATTGAATGTTGAGGCCGCGTCGACGGCACATTTAGTACATTAGCGGATGCTGACACAAGCCAACGATCACTCTGCACTAAAAATACCTTATTCAGGGTCGGTTTGTCGCGCAGTGCTTTGAAACAGTGCAGGTCTGAATGTCAAGTTTTCAGTCACCACCTAAATGTCGATTTGGCCTTTATCCTGCGAACAGTGATCAGGTATCATCACCAACCCCGTAACGAAAATACACGACAATTTCATGCGAATTGGGCCATATCAATTGCAGAACAATCTCATCCTAGCCCCCATGGCAGGTGTGACGGATCGCCCGTTTCGGCAACTCTGCCGCGACCTGGGTGCCGGGATGGCCGTATCTGAAATGGTGTCCTCCAACTCACTGCTCTACGGGAGTGAAAAGACCCAGCGTCGCGCCAACCACGCGGGTGAGACCGAGCCAAAATCGGTGCAGATCATGGGCACCGACCCACAAATGATGGCCGAGGCCGCCAGACACAATGCCGACAACGGCGCTCAGATCATTGACATCAATATGGGATGTCCTGCCAAAAAGGTCTGTAATGTTGCGGCCGGTTCGGCACTCCTGCGTGATGAGCCGCTGGTGGCCCGCATCGTCAGTGCCGTAGTCAAGGCGGTGGATATTCCGGTGACACTGAAGATTCGTACCGGCTGGGACAGCCAGAGCCGCAACGCTCCCATGATTGCCCGCATCGCCGAGGACAGCGGTATCCAGGCCCTGGCCATTCACGGCCGTACTCGCGCTGACCAGTACAGCGGCGAGGCGGAATATGACACCATCGCCACCGTCAAACAGACGATTAAAATTCCGGTCATTGCCAACGGCGACATTACCTCACCTGAAAAGGCCAGGCATGTGCTGGACTATACCGGTGTTGATGCAGTCATGATCGGCCGTGCCGCGCAGGGTCGTCCGTGGATTTTCCGTGAGATTGCCCACTACCTCGCCACCGGCGAGCACCTGCCCGAGCCATCCATTATTGAGGTTCGTGACATACTGCGCGGACACCTGCACAACCTGTATGCATTCTATGGCGAACACGCCGGGGTGCGGATTGCCCGTAAACACATTAGTTGGTACAGCAAGGGCCAGCGGCACGGCGCCCACTTTCGTCAGGCCATCAACCAGGTCGAAAGCGCCAGAGAACAACTTGCGATGATCGAAACGTTTTTTGAACAATTAATAATAATCAGGGAGGAATTAGCGGCATGAACGATTTTGCAACGGCGGTGAGCGAGATGACTCAGCACACCACAACAAAAGAACAACAACGGCCACTGCGCCAGTGTGTAGAAGATGCCATCCAGGCCTATTTTACCCAGATAGGCGGCCACCCCGTCGGCGACCTCTATCAGATGGTATTACAGGAAGTGGAACACCCTCTGCTCGACGTTGTCATGAAACACGTGGGGGGAAATCAGTGCAAGGCCTCCGAGCTGCTGGGCATCAATCGCGGTACCCTGCGCAAGAAACTCAAACATTACGGCCTGCACGAGTAAACATGTTGCTGGTGGCTGGTAGCGCGTGGCGGGTAAAATAACGCGCCACTAGCCACTGGCAAAATAAACATTCCCCTGTCGAACACAATTATTCCCCTGT
>JAHEDA010000349.1 GCA_024641445.1 Gammaproteobacteria bacterium | reverse complement strand
ACCGAGCACGATCTCCAGCAGCGTCAGTGTGACAAACGCCAGCCAGGCATTGGGATCGAATAGCATTTCCATAGTGGTTCTCGTTATACCTGGAGCTGGAGAAAGTTTCGTAACATATCGTGACCGTGCTGGGTCAGGATCGACTCGGGGTGGAACTGTACACCCTCGATGGGAAACTCTTTGTGTCGCACGCCCATGATCTCGTCCATCCCACCCTTGGCATCCTGCGTCCACGCCGTTACCTCCAGGCAGGCGGGTAGCGTCGCCTTCTCGATCACAAGGGAGTGATAACGCGTGGCCTCGAACGGATTGCCCAGCCCCCTGAACACGCCGACTTCCTTGTGATGGATCATGGAGGTCTTGCCATGCATGATGGCATTGGCGTGCACGATGCGGCCACCGAAGGCCTGGCCGATGCTCTGGTGACCCAGACACACCCCCAGGATCGGTAGCTTGCCCGCGAAGTGTTTGATCGAGGCCACCGAGATCCCTGCCTCATTCGGCGTGCACGGCCCCGGTGAGATCACCAGGTGTTTGGGTTTGAGGCGCGCGATCTCTTCCAGCGTAATTTGGTCATTGCGATAGACGCGCACGTCCGCACCCAGCTCACCGAAGTACTGCACCAGGTTGTAGGTAAAGGAGTCGTAGTTATCGATCATTAACAGCATGTCGTTCTCCTACCGATGACCTTTCACGTTACCGTTCAGCCCGGCCTCGGCCATGGCAACGGCACGGAACACCGCGCGTCCCTTGTTCATGGTCTCTTTCCACTCCAGGCGTGGCTGTGAGTCATAGACTACGCCGGCACCGGCCTGAATGTGCAAGCGGCCTGATTTAATGACCGCTGTCCGGATCGCAATGGCGGTATCCATGTTGCCGTTCCATGCCAGATACCCCACGGCACCGGCGTAGACGCCACGCTTAACCGGTTCCAGCTCGTCGATGATCTCCATGGCGCGGATCTTCGGCGCCCCCGAGACGGTGCCCGCAGGAAAGGTCGCACGCAGCACATCCATAGCGGACATACCCGGCTTTAACCTGCCCTCCACATTGGAGACGATATGCATCACATGTGAGTAGCGCTCCACCAACATCTTCTCGGTGAGTGCAACGCTGCCGATCTCGGCAATACGACCCACGTCGTTTCGACCCAGGTCGATCAGCATCAGGTGCTCCGCCAGTTCCTTGGGGTCGCTCAACAACTCCGTTTCCATCTCCCGATCTTCAACTGCGGTGTGACCGCGACGGCGGGTCCCGGCGATGGGCCGCACCGTGACCACACCATCCTCCAGGCGCGTGAGGATCTCGGGCGAGGAGCCGGCGATATGAAAATCCTCCAGGTCCAGATAAAACATATAGGGTGACGGATTGAGGCTACGCAAGGCCCGATATAGGTCCAGTGGACGGGCACTGAAGGGGATCGACAGGCGCTGCGACAACACCACCTGCATCACATCACCCTCGACGATATAGGCCTTGGCCTTTTCCACCGCCTGCTTGAAGCCCTCTTCGGTGAAGCCGGAGACGAAGTCCTCTTCATGCACCTCGCTGGCCACCTTGGGGGCCGGTCGTGGTACCGCTATACGTAACTGATCTTCCAGTGCATCCAGGCAGCGCTCGGCATTGGCAAAGGCATCGGTGTTGGCGGGGTCAGCGTGGACGATCAGGAAGAGCTTACCGGCAAGGTTATCGAACACCACCAACTCATCCGACACCATTAACAGGATGTCCGGTGTCTCCAGTTCGTCAGGATTCGGGCAGACGGCCAGCCTGGGCTCAATGAAGCGCACGGTATCGTAGCCAAAATAACCCACCAGACCGCCATTGAAACGCGGCAGGCCCTCTATCTCTGGCACACGATAGCGAGCCTGGAAGTCTTCAATCCAGGTAAGAGGGTCATCCGCCTCCAGAGATTCGAGCACATCCCCCGCGCGCAGTAGTTCGATGCGGCGGCCGCTGACCTTGACCACATCACGACAGGGCAGACCGATAATGGAGTAGCGGCCCCATTTTTCGCCCCCCTGCACCGACTCGAACAAATACGAGTAGGGGCCGTCGGCTAACTTGAGATAGGTCGATAGCGGGGTATCGAGGTCAGCGAGGACCTCGCGCATAAGCGGGATACGGTTATAACCCTGGGCGGCAAGTGCCCGAAATTCCTGTTCTGTCATCCTGATTCACCTGAAGCAAGTTCGTTACGCAACACGTCACATTACAATAGTGCTAACGGCACCATCGCCAGGTGAATAGCTTGTTGCGTTGTGTCTTCAGGCACATGACCAGTGTTTCCTCGGATTAAGTCTTGAGTATATCTCAGATATCCATCTCAGGCAGCGCCCTGCGTCCGGCCAGGCAGCAGCTTTTTCAGCTCGGCCATGGAGTCGATCACCGCATCGGGATTGGCGGTGCGAATGTCCACACCGTGGTTATAACCATAGCTCATGCAAACGATCTGGAATCCCGCCGCGCGCGCCGCCTTTACGTCACTAATGGAATCCCCCAGCATCATGGCCTGCGCCGGGCTTACACCAAAGAACTTGGCCGCGTGCAACAGCGGTGCCGGGTCCGGCTTCTTCTGCGGCAGGGTGTCACCGCTGACGACAATGCCGAAACGGTCATAGACCCCGAGATCTTTCAGCAGCGGCAGGGTAAACTGCGCCGCCTTGTTGGTGACACAACCCAGCTTGTAACCCGACTGTTGCAGGTAATCGAGCCCCTCGGTCACGCCCGGATACAGGCAGCTGCGCTTGCTGGTATTCACGACATAGAGGTCGAGAAAGATCGGGTAGGCCTGCTG
This sequence comes from Gammaproteobacteria bacterium, assembly GCA_024641445.1. Lineage (GTDB taxonomy): Bacteria > Pseudomonadota > Gammaproteobacteria > UBA6429 > Thiohalophilaceae > JAHEDA01. Next base: position 57 of record JAHEDA010000349.1, on the reverse strand, counting down.
GAACAGGTCTTCGTCCGGCTCACCCTCGAGTTGCCCGACCAAGGCACGCCGCACCAG
>JAHEDA010000348.1 GCA_024641445.1 Gammaproteobacteria bacterium | reverse complement strand
GTCATGGCTGACGAAGATTAAGGTACCGGTATAGTTCTCCAATGCCAGATTCAGTGACTCAATGGACTCCATGTCCAGGTGGTTGGTCGGCTCATCCATAATCAGGATGTTAGGGCGTTGCAGGATGAGCTTGCCGAACAGCATGCGCCCCTGTTCACCACCGGAGAGGACCTTAACCGATTTGTTGATGTCATCACTGGAGAACAGCATCTGGCCGAGGGTGCCGCGCACCATCTGGTCATCGTCACCCTTCTGGCGCCACATGCTCATCCATTCAAATAGCGTCATGTCGGTGCTGAAGTCAGCGGCGTGGTCCTGGGCGAAGTAACCAATGCTGGCATTCTCAGAGGTCTTGACCGTACCACTGTCGGCGGGCATGTCGCCGACAATGCAGCGCAGCAGGGTGGACTTGCCGATACCGTTGGGGCCGATGATGGCGATGCGCTCGCCGACCTCGACCAACATATCCACATCATTGAAGAGCGGCTTGCCGGGATAGCCCTTGCTGATGCCCTCGATGGTAAGGGCGAGGCGATAGAGTTTCTTGTCTGCGGTGAAGCGAATAAAGGGACTGACGCGACTGGAGCGCTTGACCTCGGCGAGGGAGATCTTCTCGATCTGCTTCGCGCGCGAGGTGGCCTGTTTGGCCTTGGAGGCGTTGGCGGAGAAGCGGCTGACGAAGCTCTGCAACTCGGCGATCTGTTCCTTCTTCTTGGCATTCTCATTCAGCAACTGCTCACGCGCCTGGGTCGAGGCCAGCATGTAGTCGTCGTAGTTGCCGGGGTAGACGCGTAGCTCGCCGTAGTCGAGGTCGGCCATGTGGGTGCAGACGCTGTTAAGGAAGTGACGGTCGTGCGAGATGATGACCATGACGCTGTTACGCTGATTGAGGATGTTCTCAAGCCAACGAATGGTGTTGATGTCGAGGTTGTTGGTGGGCTCGTCCAGCAACATGATGTCGGGGTCGGCGAAGAGGGCCTGCGCCAGCAACACGCGCAGCTTGAAGCCGGGTGCAATCGCACTCATGGGTCCGGTGTGTTGGTGCAGCGGGATGTCGAGACCCAGCAGCAGTTCACCCGCACGCGCCTCGGCGGTATATCCATCCAGCTCGGCGAATTCGATCTCCAACTCTGCCACCTTCATGCCGTCTTCTTCCGTCATCTCAGGCAGGCTGTAGATGCGGTCACGCTCCTGCTTCACCTGCCACAGTTCGGTGTGACCCATGATGACGGTGTCGAGCACGGAAAATTCCTCAAACGCGAACTGGTCCTGCCGCAGTTTGCCGATGCGCTTATGCGGCTCAACCCAGATATTGCCGGCGGTAGGCGTAAGGTCGCTACCGAGGATCTTCATCAAGGTGGATTTACCACAACCGTTGGCGCCGATGAGGCCATAGCGGTTACCCTCGGTGAACTTGACCGAGATGTTTTCAAACAGTGGCTTGGGGCCGAATTGCATGGTGATATTGGCGGTAGTGAGCACAGCACGTATCCATATATATAAAAAAACGAAACAACCTACTCGTATTACTCGTGAAGACCGTCTCGTGAACCGGACCGGTTAGAACAGTAACCTTGAGGCAGGGTAATCCTGGCGCGGGCAGGCCGCAAAAGGGCGGCAATTATCGCATAGATTCGGTAAATTGGGGCTGCCGAGCCAAAAGGCAACGGTTATGCAGCGGGAAAAGGCAGCAATATGAAGCAGATACTGGTGTATTCCGATTCACTCACCTGGGGGATTATCCCCGACACACGCAAGCGACTGCCATTTGCTGAGCGTTGGCCGGGCGTTCTGGAACAGCAACTTATCGCAGGCGGGGCTAACGTACGGGTGCTTGAGAACTGCCTGAACGGGCGTCGCACGGTATGGGAGGACCCCTACAAACCGGGGCGCAACGGCCTGCAAGGCGTCGGGCAGGTGATGGAAATGCATTCACCGCTAACATTGGTGATCCTGATGCTGGGGACCAACGACTTTCAGTCCATGCACCCACACACGGCTTGGCATGCCGCACAGGGTGTGGCCGCCATTATCGACGCCATGCGTAGCGCCCCGATCGAGCCGGGAATGCCAGTGCCGCCGATACTATTGGTATGTCCCCCCGTGATCCAAACCCCAAGAGGGGCCATGGCCGCGAAATTCGCGGGCGCCGGTATAAAGTGCGTAGGACTGGCCGAGGCCTATCGCAGGGTGGCCAGTGACATGGGCTGTGAGTTTTTGGATGCTGGCGAGGTGACCGCTGCCAGTGGCGTTGACGGGATACACCTGGATAAGCCACAGCACCTGCAACTCGGAATGGCGCTCGCAAAAAAGGTAAAGACACTGCTATGACGACTTCGATCCTGATGGCGAAGACGCCAGAAACCATCCGTGCCTGCTTTCGTACCATGGGTGAACTACGGCCACATCTCACCGAAGAGGTCTTTGTCGCACAGGTGCAGCGGCAGATGCGGCAACACGCTTACAAGCTGGTCTATATTGAGGAGCCGGTTGGGGTGGTCGCGGCGGCGGGCTATCGGGTGGCGGAGTTTTTGGCCTGGGGCAAGGCCTTCTATCTGGACGACCTGGCGACACACAGTGGCGCACGGAAAAAGGGTTACGGCGGTCTGTTGTTGGATTGGTTACTGGAAGAGGCCGAACGCGAGGGGTGTGGGCAATTCCATCTGGATTCAGGTTCGCAACGCTACGACGCGCATCGCTTATATATGAGTCGGCACATGAGTATCCTCGCCCATCACTTCGTCAGAGAGATTGTTTGAGCCAGGGGGCACCCGGCCATTGCCAGACAGGTGAATCCTGTCTGGGCAGCGAGTTAGATCAAATACTTACGCGACGCGTCGCAGCTCGAAGGTGGGCTCGGG